>NZ_NPKW01001414.1:0-395 GCF_002265885.1 Vibrio sp. 03_296 | reverse complement strand
CTACCGAGCATCGACTTGACGACCGTAGGCGACGGCAACATCAGTGTTGACGAAGCAGACGAAGTGACCTTGTCAGGAACCACGACCAACGTAGAAGACGGTCAGAAAGTGACCTTGACCGTGACCGACAGCAAAGGCAACACAGCCTCGTTCGAAGCGACCGTTCAAGATGGCAAGTTCAGCACGACCGCAGACCTACAGGTAAGGGTCTGGTTGATGGCGCGATCAGCGTGAAAGCGGACGTGACGGACAGCGCGGGCAACCCAGCGAGCGACACAGAAAGCGCGACGTTGGATGCGGACAATGCGGATCTACCGAGCATCGACTTGACGACCGTAGGCGACGGCAACATCAGTGTTGACGAAGCAGACGAAGTGACCTTGTCAGGAACCACG
>NZ_NPKW01001413.1:0-336 GCF_002265885.1 Vibrio sp. 03_296 | reverse complement strand
AACATCAGTGTTGACGAAGCAGACGAAGTGACCTTTGTCAGGAACCACGAACCAACGTAGAAAGACGGTCAGAAAGTGACCTTGACCGTGACCGACAGCAAAGGCAACACAGCCTCGTTCGAAGCGACCGTTCAAGATGGCAAGTTCAGCACGACCGCAGACCTAACAGGTAAGGGTCTGGTTGATGGCGCGATCAGCGTGAAAGCGGACGTGACGGACAGCGCGGGCAACCCAGCGAGCGACACAGAAAGCGCGACGTTGGATGCGGACAATGCGGATCTACCGAGCATCGACTTGACGACCGTAGGCGACGGCAACATCAGTGTTGACGAAGCA
>NZ_NPKW01001412.1:0-315 GCF_002265885.1 Vibrio sp. 03_296 | reverse complement strand
CGCGAGCGACACAGAAAGCGCGACGTTGGATGCGGACAATGCGGATCTACCGAGCATGACTTGACGACCGTAGGCGACGGCAACATCAGTGTTGACGAAGCAGACGAAGTGACCTTGTCAGGAACCACGACCAACGTAGAAGACGGTCAGAAAGTGACCTTGACCGTGACCGACAGCAAAGGCAACACAGCCTCGTTCGAAGCGACCGTTCAAGATGGCAAGTTCAGCACGACCGCAGACCTAACAGGTAAGGGTCTGGTTGATGGCGCGATCAGCGTGAAAGCGGACGTGACGGACAGCGCGGGCAACCCAGCG
>NZ_NPKW01001411.1:0-461 GCF_002265885.1 Vibrio sp. 03_296 | reverse complement strand
CGTTCGAAGCGACCGTTCAAGATGGCAAGTTCAGCACGACCGCAGACCTAACAGGTAAGGGTCTGGTTGATGGCGCGATCAGCGTGAAAGCGGACGTGACGGACAGAGCGGGCAACCCAGCGAGCGACACAGAAAGCGCGACGTTGGATGCGGACAATGCGGAYCTACCGAGCATCGACTTGAGACCGTAGGCGACGGCAACATCAGTGTTGACGAAGCAGACGAAGTGACCTTGTCAGGAACCACGACCAACGTAGAAGACGGTCAGAAAGTGACCTTGACCGTGACCGACAGCAAAGGCAACACAGCCTCGTTCGAAGCGACCGTTCAAGATGGCAAGTTCAGCACGACCGCAGACCTAACAGGTAAGGGTCTGGTTGATGGCGCGATCAGCGTGAAAGCGGACGTGACGGACAGCGCGGGCAACCCAGCGAGCGACACAGAAAGCGCGACGTTGGATG
>NZ_NPKW01001410.1:0-259 GCF_002265885.1 Vibrio sp. 03_296 | reverse complement strand
TCTGACCGTCTTCTACGTTGGTCGTGTTCCTGACAAGGTCACTTCGTCTGCTTCGTCAACACTGATGTTGCCGTCGCCTACGGTCGTCAAGTCGATGCTCGGTAGATCCGCATTGTCCGCATCCAACGTCGCGCTTTCTGTGTCGCTCGCTGGGTTGCCCGCGCTGTCCGTCACGTCCGCTTTCACGCTGATCGCGCCATCAACCAGACCCTTACCTGTTAGGTCTGCGGTCGTGCTGAACTTGCCATCTTGAACGGTC
>NZ_NPKW01000141.1:0-3813 GCF_002265885.1 Vibrio sp. 03_296 | reverse complement strand
GCTTCATTACTGGTGTTTCTGTTGATTTAGCTACTCTCTCACCTCGTCATCCTCGCGAACGCGGGGATGCTATTGTATAGCGAGCACCGAGGCTCGGTTTTAGCGCTTCATTGTCGGTGTTTTTGTTGATTTAGCTACTCTCTCACCCCGTCATCCTCGCGAACGCGGGGATCCATCGTATAGCAAGCACCGTGGCTCGGTTTTAGCGCTTCATTACTGGTGTTTCTGTTGATTTAGCTACTCTCTCACCTCGTCATCCTCACGAACGTGGGGATCTATTGTATAGCAAGCGCTGTGGCTCAGTTTTGGCGTTCCATTATCGGTGTTGCTGTTGGTTTCGCTTTAGTTTTTGTCTGTTATTGTGAATGTGTTTCCAAACGTGGCATCCGGCGCTTGTGGATGAATGGATTCCCGTATGCACGGGAATGACAGGTGGGTGGTGCCGATCAATTCTCTCACCCCGTCATCCTCGCGAACGCGGGGATCCATTGTATAGCGAGCGCTGTGGCTTGGTTATATCGTTTCATTGCCAGTGTTGCTGTTGGTTTCGCTTTAGTTTTTGTCTGTTATTGTGAGTGCGTTGCCAATACTCGGATTCTGGCGCGTGTGGATGAATGGATTCCCGTATGCACGGGAATGACAGCTGGTGGTGCGGTTCAATTCTCTCACTCCGTCATCCTCGCGAACGCGGGGATCCATGGTATAGCTAGCGCCGTGGCTTGGTTTTATCGCATCATTACTGGTGTTTCTGTTGATTTAGCTACTCTCTCACCCCGTCATCCTCACGAACGTGGGGATCTATTGTATAGCGAGCRCCGTGGYTCGGTTTTATCGTTTCATTGCCAGTGTTGCTGTTGGTTTTGCTACTCTCTCACCTCGTCATCCTCGCGAACGCGGGGATCCATTGTATAGCGAGCGCCGTGGCTTGGTTATATCGTTTCATTGCCTGTGTTGCTGTTGGTTTCGCTTTAGTTTTTGTCTGTTATTGTGAGTGCGTTGCCAATACTCGGCTTCTGGCGCGTGTGAATGAATGGATTCCCGTATGCACGGGAATGACAGCTGGTGGTGCGATCAATTCTCTCACTCCGTCATCCTTACGAACGTGGGGATCCATCCGTCAGCACCCGCCATCACTAACGTTGATCACAATAATCCCAGCAACTTACGTTCACTTTCCCTAAAAACAAAAAAACCAACACTCTTTCAAGTGTTGGCTTAGATACTAAAGCACTAAAACTTAGTTAGTACCAGTAGTGCCAGTAGTGCCAGTAGTGTTGTTTGAAGAAACAACAACCGCTGTTGCCGCTACTGCTGCACCTGCCGCTACTGCTGCAGTTGTTGCTGCACCCGCGCCCGCTGCACCTGCGCCAGCACCTGCTGCTGCGCCTGTAGAAGCAGTTGTACTAGTTGCTGTAGTTGCTGTTGCAGCTTCACCCGCAGCAAATGCAGTAGAAGACACACCTAGTGCAATCAACGCTGCTAATGCGATTTTTTTCATGATTATTCCTTTGTATATATACGTTTTCAAACATCGATGTCGGAGCTTTAATAGCTCCGGTGTTTATTTTAGGTAGAATATGGACGGAATGTAAACAATTAGTTGTAGGTGCAACGATGTGAATTTATGGTTTTTATCTTATTGATAGTAACGTTTGCGTATCAAAAATCATTGTGCTCTAAGCCACAATATGGATAATAACCGCCCATAAAAAATATTAATAATGACACAATACTCAGTGGTGTCATAAAACGTCAGTACTTTGTTGCAGCAAGCCGTTATTAGAGCTATTGCGCAGCAAATTGTCCCAGCGCTATGTGGTTTTGCGTGCTTACCAAAGGGCGGTAGCGTGTCAAAAAAGCCACAAATCTGGGTGGAAAACCACACTTTTAACGGGTTCTTACATTTTCTTACGTTCAGTTAGCGTAGAATGTTGTGCGAAGCTGCTTAAAATCGCAGTCAGTGTGGGAGCTAGGCTATAAAGTATAGTTAAATGCGGTTAAGGAAAACGCCTTTAACTATGTTGAATACCTATGCTTTCAAAAGCGTTAGAAAGAAATGGTGTTCAATCGAACCTTTGCTCATTCAAGAGTGCTGTAAACATTCTTAATTTAGACGATTTGGCTTACATGGAACTAAAAACAAAACTTCTGCTAGCGATGCTAGCGCCTGCCTTGCTTGCCGGTTGTACTGTACCCGGCTCACATCTATCCACCGATAATAAAAACCTTGTTGAAGTGAACGATAGCAGCCAAGAAAGTAACCTTTCTGAGGTGGTTAATCTGTATCCGCTAAACGCTCAATCGGTCACGGAATACGCCAAAGCGCAGCATTTTGCTTCTCGCGCAAACCCAGAACTTGATCTGCAGATCGCTCGTTATGAATACAAAGTGGGCCCTGGTGACATTCTTAACGTTACCATTTGGGATCACCCTGAGTTGACGATTCCAGCAGGTTCTTACCGTAGTGCATCTGAAGCGGGTAACTGGGTACATGCAGATGGCACCATTTTCTACCCTTATATTGGCACTGTAGAAGTGGCGGATAAAACCGTGCGTGAGATCCGCGCCGATATTGCCAAACGTCTTGCGAAGTTTATTGAAAGCCCACAAGTGGATGTCAACGTAGCCGCGTTTCGTTCTAAGAAAGCTTACATTACCGGTGAAGTTGAAAATCCAGGCCAACAAGCCATCACTAATATCCCTTTAACTGTTCTTGATGCGGTTAACCGTGCTGGTGGCCTAGCGGAAGATGCCGATTGGCGCAACGTGACGCTTACTCGCAACGGTGAAGAGCAAGCCATTTCTCTTTACGCACTTATGCAGCGTGGCGACTTAACGCAAAACCGTTTATTAGAGCCGGGCGATATCATCCACGTGCCACGCAACGACAGCCAAAAAGTGTTTGTAATGGGCGAAGTGAAAGATCCCAAACTGCTTAAAATGGATCGCTCTGGTATGAGCCTGACGGAAGCCCTCAGCAGCGTTGGCGGAATCAACGAGCTCTCTGCCGATGCAACAGGCGTGTTCGTCATCCGCACGTCAGACAACAAATCTGAACGCATGGCAGATATTTATCAGCTCAACATTAAAGATGCCTCAGCACTAGTGATTGGCACAGAATTCGATCTGAAACCATACGATATCGTCTATGTGACCGCCGCACCGATCTCTCGCTGGAATCGTGTAATTGGTCAGTTACTACCAACTATCAATGGCTTCAACAACCTAACTGAAGGTGCTCTACGCGTTAAAACGTGGCCGTAAGATGATTTAAAAACGGCTCTATGGCCCTTTGGTCCTAAGGGCAAACGGATTGGATAAGTTTCGTGTAAGCAAGGATGCCTGATGAGGGTTTTGGGATTTGAAAGGCTTGAAGTATGGAAAAAGAGTTCAAGACTTTCTGTTGATATCGTCAAAGCCCTTCATAGCTGCAAAAACTATGCATTGGTTGATCAGATAACGCGAAGTTCCCTTTCCGTCCCTTCCAATATTTCAGAAGGTGAGGAAAGGGAAACGGCCAAAGAATCTGCGCGATTTTTATATATTGCTAAGGGTTCTTGTGGAGAAATGATTACTCAACTCTACATCGCGATAGAGCTGGGTTATATCAGCAAAGAGCAGGGAATGGCATTCGTTCAAGAAGCTAAACATATTTCTGTCATGCTGGCGAAGTTGATCAAAATTCGCAAAGGCACGGTACGATAACACTTGACATAATTGGTGTGGCTGTTCCTCTCCTGTTTTACAGGACCACAGGACCACAGGACCACAGGACCACAGGACCACAGGACCACAGGACCACAGGACCACAGG
>NZ_NPKW01001409.1:0-453 GCF_002265885.1 Vibrio sp. 03_296 | reverse complement strand
CTTGTCAGGAACCACGACCAACGTAGAAGACGGTCAGAAAGTGACCTTGACCGTGACCGACAGCAAAGGCAACACAGCCTCGTTCGAAGCGACCGTTCAAGATGGCAAGTTCAGCACGACCGCAGACCTAACAGGTAAGGGTCTGGTTGATGGCGCGATCAGCGTGAAAGCGGACGTGAGGACAGCGCGGGCAACCCAGGCGAGCGACACAGAAAGCGCGACGTTGGATGCGGACAATGCGGATCTACCGAGCATCGACTTGACGACCGTAGGCGACGGCAACATCAGTGTTGACGAAGCAGACGAAGTGACCTTGTCAGGAACCACGACCAACGTAGAAGACGGTCAGAAAGTGACCTTGACCGTGACCGACAGCAAAGGCAACACAGCCTCGTTCGAAGCGACCGTTCAAGATGGCAAGTTCAGCACGACCGCAGACCTAACAGGTAAGGG
>NZ_NPKW01001408.1:0-406 GCF_002265885.1 Vibrio sp. 03_296 | reverse complement strand
CGCCATCAACCAGACCCTTACCTGTTAGGTCTGCGGTCGTGCTGAACTTGCCATCTTGAACGGTCGCTTCGAACGAGGCTGTGTTGCCTTTGCTGTCGGTCACGGTCAAGGTCACTTTCTGACCGTCTTCTACGTTGGTCGTGGTTCCTGACAAGGTCACTTCGTCTGCTTCGTCAACACTGATGTTGCCGTCGCCTACGGTCGTCAAGTCGATGCTCGGTAGATCCGCATTGTCCGCATCCAACGTCGCGCYTTCTGTGTCGCTCGCTGGGTTGCCGCGCTGTCCGTCACGTCCGCTTTCACGCTGATCGCGCCATCAACCAGACCCTTACCTGTTAGGTCTGCGGTCGTGCTGAACTTGCCATCTTGAACGGTCGCTTCGAACGAGGCTGTGTTGCCTTTGCTG
>NZ_NPKW01001407.1:0-721 GCF_002265885.1 Vibrio sp. 03_296 | reverse complement strand
CAAGGTCACTTCGTCTGCTTCGTCAACACTGATGTTGCCGTCGCCTACGGTCGTCAAGTCGATGCTCGGTAGATCCGCATTGTCCGCATCCAACGTCGCGCTTTCTGTGTCGCTCGCTGGGTTGCCCGCGCTGTCCGTCACGTCCGCTTTCACGCTGATCGCGCCATCAACCAGACCCTTACCTGTTAGGTCTGCGGTCGTGCTGAACTTGCCATCTTGAACGGTCGCTTCGAACGAGGCTGTGTTGCCTTTTGCTGTCGGTCACGGTCAAGGTCACTTTCTGACCGTCTTCTACGTTGGTCGTGGTTCCTGACAAGGTCACTTCGTCTGCTTCGTCACACTGATGTTGCCGTCGCCTACGGTCGTCAAGTCGATGCTCGGTAGATCCGCATTGTCCGCATCCAACGTCGCGCTTTCTGTGTCGCTCGCTGGGTTGCCCGCGCTGTCCGTCACGTCCGCTTTCACGCTGATCGCGCCATCAACCAGACCTTACCTGTTAGGTCTGCGGTCGTGCTGAACTTGCCATCTTGAACGGTCGCTTCGAACGAGGCTGTGTTGCCTTTGCTGTCGGTCACGGTCAAGGTCACTTTCTGACCGTCTTCTACGTTGGTCGTGGTTCCTGACAAGGTCACTTCGTCTGCTTCGTCAACACTGATGTTGCCGTCGCCTACGGTCGTCAAGTCGATGCTCGGTAGATCCGCATTGTCCGCATCCAACGTCG
>NZ_NPKW01001406.1:0-274 GCF_002265885.1 Vibrio sp. 03_296 | reverse complement strand
GTCGCTTTAATGGCACGGRTGTATCGAACGTATTTTTATCAATATCGTAGAGCAAGCCATGACGAAAGGCTTGGTCGCGGGTCAAGAGCTCTTTACGGACAGTACTCATCTCAAAGCGAACGCCAACAAGAATAAACACACCAATAAAGTCACGGCGGTTCGCGCGAGTGCCTATCTTGATATGCTGGATGACGACGTCGCGTTAGACCGAGAAAAAGCGGGTAAGAAGCCTCTTAAGGCTCGTGAATCAGAGTCAAAAACAAAGAATACCAAA
>NZ_NPKW01001405.1:0-208 GCF_002265885.1 Vibrio sp. 03_296 | reverse complement strand
ACGGCGGTTCGCGCGAGTGCTATCTTGATATGCTGGATGACGACGTCGCGTTAGACCGAGAAAAAGCGGGTAAGAAGCCTCTTAAGGACTCGTGAATCAGAGTCAAAAACAAAGAATACCAAAACCAGCAACCACTGACCCAGAGAGTGGCTTCATGACTCGTGATAATAAGCCACAAGGCTTCTTCTATCTCGACCATCGAACCGTT
>NZ_NPKW01001404.1:0-298 GCF_002265885.1 Vibrio sp. 03_296 | reverse complement strand
TCCAATGAGGGATGACTGCACTCAAAGCAAAAACATGAAGAAAGTGATTACTCGGCATATCTATAGCGATGCCGTAGAGAGAGCAAATCAAATGCGGCTCTCTTCCTATGGCAAGAAGACTTATCGACGTCGAAGTGAAACAGTAGAACGGAGCTTTAGCAGATGCCAAGCAACATCATGGTCATCGTTATGCTCGCTTCCGAGGTCTAGCCAATGTGCAAATGCAATGTTGGTTGGCAGCGGCAGCCCAAAACATCAAGAAGATAGCGTTGGTGGTGAACTATCTACGAAAAATGGG
>NZ_NPKW01001403.1:0-1960 GCF_002265885.1 Vibrio sp. 03_296 | reverse complement strand
TACCTTAATGCGAATGATCGATGTCAATGTATTCAACACTGATAAGACGATTCAACAGTCGATTGATGCTGGACGTTAAAAAGTACTTCTGTGTCTCGACGGATAAAGCGGCCAACCCAGTCAATATGATGGGGGCTCCAAAGCGCAATTATGGAAATGTTCTTGATGCGTAAGAGTGAGCAAATTGCCATCTCAACTGCGCGTTTGCTAACGTGGCCTTTTCTGATGGTTCACTGTTGCATGGTTTTAACCAACGTATCCAAAAAATCAGCCGATTGTCGCATCCAAACGATATCAAACGTTATTTGTCACTCCTCAAGATCGGGTGAGCTGWTGTTTGATGTCGTGTATTTTTGGTGAAAATCGCGACATTTTCTTCCCGAAACTCAGTGAAGCATTGCATCTGATTACATTTGCAGACATTGCGGTGAAATACCTAAAACAAAGAGGCTACGAGCCGCATTTATGCGCGGATGAAGATAGAAGCTCGTGAACTGGCGAAAACGCTACCAGCACAAGGCAAATGGCCTTGTCTTTTCAACCGAAAGTGATACGACGGTGAAAGGGATTTCGAAGAGTTTTTCACTGATAAAGAAGTGCTTGATATGGCACGTTTTGAAAATTTGGGCATCATCAAAAATGAATCTCTGTACCAACCGGAGCTGTTGAGTCTTTTTGAAGAACAAATTGCCCAAATGAAGAATACAACGAGCTTGGAGCAAAGAGCAGATTGTGGCGCTCTTCTTTACGATGATMCCTGACTTCGGTCATAAAGAAACGGGCAAATACCTCGATAGCAAGATGTAAGGGTGAAGAAGAATGAACGCACAGTTACTGGTTGAGTTTGTACGCGACYAATACCAAACCCAAGAYTTTATCCATTGCATGCCCTACTTTGCGGGCAATGAGAAAGCGTATGTAATGGAAACCATTGAAAGCACGTTTGTCTCCAGTGTCGGTAAGTTTGTCGATGAGTTTGAACGTAAAATGGAAGCGTTTACTGGTACTCCAAAGGCGGTGGCGACGGTACGAACGGTACCGCTGCCTGCACGCCGCCCTTTACATGGCAGGGGTTGAACGTGGTGATTTCGTGATCACACAAGCGCTGACGTTTGTTGCAACTCGCAATGCGCTTTATCACATGGGTGCCGAGCCGATTTTTGTGGATGTTTCCCCTGTAAGCTTGGGGCTTTGCCCTTAAAGCGATGAGTGCTTTTTAGAAGATAATGCGCAAGTCACTGAGGCAGGTTGCATCCATAAGCAAACGGGCAGAAGAATCAAAGCCCGTAAGTGCCAATTGCACTGACTTTTGGTCATCCGGTAGAATTGGATGAACTGGTTGCTGTTTGTTTGAAATGGAATATCTCGTTAGTCGAGGATGCTGCGGAAAGCCTAGGTTCGTTTTACAAGGGTAAGCACACGGGGACAATCGGGTGATTTTGGCGCGGTGAGTTTCAACGGCAAACAAAATCATTACCACAGGTGGTGGCGGTATGGTGCTTTGCGGGAAGTGAAGAAAGCGGGCAGCGACACTAAGCATGTGACTACGACGGCGAAAGTGCCGCACCCTTATGAATTCTTCCATGATGAGCCCGGCTTCAACTACCGTATGCCGAACTTAAATGCGGCGCTGGGCTGTCGCGCAGATGGAAGATGCTGGAAGGCTAATCTGGCGCAAAAGCGCCAACTTGGCACATCAATACCAAGCGTTTTTCGCCAGCAGCGATGTGACGTTTGTGGTCGAGCCAGAATACGCACAGTCAAACTACTGGCTCAATGCCATCATTTGCGCAGATACACAGCAGCGACAATGAACTGCTTGAGCAAACTAAATGCCGGCCTGGCTGTAATGACTCGCCCAATTTGGCAGTTAATGCACCGTTTACCAATGTTCGAACAAGCCCTGCGTGGGGATTTGACCCATTCAGAATTCATTGAAGCACACCTGATTAACTTACCG
>NZ_NPKW01001402.1:0-548 GCF_002265885.1 Vibrio sp. 03_296 | reverse complement strand
AACGGTTCGATGGTCGAGGTAGAAGAAGCCTTGTGGCTTATTATCACGAGTCATGAAGCCACTCTCTGGGTCAGTGGTAGCTGGTTTTCGGTATTCTTTGTTTTTGACTCTGATTCACGAGCCTTAAGAGGCTTCTTACCCGCTTTTYTCGGTCTAACGCGACGTCGTCATCCAGCATATCAAGATAGGCACTCGCGCGAACCGTCCGTGACTTTATTGGTGTGTTATTCTTGTTGGCGTTCGCTTTGAGATGAGTACTGTCCGTAAAGAGCTCTTGACCCGCGACCAAGCCTTTCGTCATGGCTTGCTCTACGATATTGATAAAAATACGTTCGAATACATCCGTGCCATTAAAGCGACGAATGCGGTTTTGGCTTAGAGTAGAAGCGTGGATGACTTTCTCTGTTAATGACATCCGTAAGAACCAACGGTAAGCGACATTCACTTCAATTTCTTTAACGAGCTGACGCTCACTTTTTATACCAAAGATATAACCAAGCAAGATGATTTTGAAGAGACGAACAGGGTCAACTGGTGGACGCCCATTA
>NZ_NPKW01001401.1:0-305 GCF_002265885.1 Vibrio sp. 03_296 | reverse complement strand
GCCACAAGGCTTCTTCTAYCTCGACCATCGAACCGTTGATGGTCAACATGGAATTATCCTCGATACCTATACACCGCGGGCAACATCAATGACTCACAGCCTTACGTTCAACGCTTAGATTACACGCTTGCTACATTCCAATTGAACCCGATAGCCGTTGGACTGGATGCGGGCTACTTTACCGCTCCRGTGGCGGAGTCACTTGAACGTCGAGGTATTCTTGGCGTGTTCGGTTATCGACGTCCATCGAGAACGAAAAATGCRTTCAAAAAGAAACACTTTACTTACGACGCGCAAAGAGACTG
>NZ_NPKW01001400.1:0-828 GCF_002265885.1 Vibrio sp. 03_296 | reverse complement strand
GTTCAGTGTTTCAGCGACAGCAGTAAACATTTGTTGTGCTTGCTCTTGCAGCTCTGGTGAGTCAATTGCCGTTGAAAGGCTTAACACGCCATTGACGTGAATGTTTTCTGCCATGTGGGTAGACGTTCATTCTGCCCTTCTTTACACGAGCGCCAATCAATGAAACTTCACGTTGAAATGGAACAAATTCTTCAGCGACAATCGCTTGACGTTGGCGTAGCCGCGATACAAGCYTGCCATCTCTTGCCAAAGGGTTTCAATTTGCGCGCATCTTTCAAACGCCAATTGCCCTTTACCATCATAGCCTCCCAATGCGCTCTTTAGCACCATTGGCATCACAGTGCTCAATCGCTTTATTGAAGTCTTCACGCGTTTCAATGACGTAGTAATTGGCATTGCGTACACCCGCATTGTCGAGCAAGGCTTTTTCCAAACGACGATCACCACCTGCCTTTATCGCCTCACTGCTTGGAAGAAACTTGCCACTTGCTTGGCAGATCGCCAATACGTCATGAGGAATGTGTTCAAACTCTGCTGTGATCACATCAACGTGTTCAATCGCTTGCTCTAAGCCGTGACCAAGAAGATGCAACGTCAAAGGATGAACGACATCACCCGTTGTCACATCATAGGCAGAAATCTGGATATTCAAAGGCGCACCAGCCAATGACATCATACGTGCTAATTGTCCAGCGCCCAGAACCAATACGTGCATGATTTAGTCCTCTGCAGGATTCGGGTTACAAGACGCTTGCTGTTTGTCTTGGCGGAAGGATTCAACTTTGGTCCATGATATTTTCGTCGTGAGTTCCAAGGATTTGCGCAGCG
>NZ_NPKW01000140.1:0-80405 GCF_002265885.1 Vibrio sp. 03_296 | reverse complement strand
MTACCGATGTGATGGATAACGTTGCTTAGTCACCACAAAAGTATCACAAGTACAACGGGAGCCGAGCTCCCGTTTTTTTATGTATAAAGAATCTCACCACCTTTCAATAAACCTCTTATTCAGCGGCAAAACACCAAAGTTGCGTTACGTGTTTTAATTAGAAATAAAAACTTAATTATCAGTTACATATATCGTTGCTATCGTTCGCATTCCAATCAAAAACCAATCATATTGCATTGCTACTTCACTGCTTTGGTCTTGATAATCTCGCCATTCAAACCATTGCGTAGGTAGAGCACATTGAGTAAAAAGCCAGCGGCACGTATCTCCGATTTTCACGTCTGCCCTAAAAAGACGGGTAAAGTCCCCCATGTGGGGGGACCAATCGTTAACGGCTCTCCAAATGTGTTCATTGAGGGGCTTCCAGCTGCGCGCGAAGGCGATTCAATCGTATGTGTAGGCCCAGCAGATAGTATATCTGGCGGATCATCGTCAGTTTTTATTAACGGTAAACCCGCAGCAAGACTGGGCGATAGTTCATCTCATGGCGGGGTTATAATTAGCGGTGCAGGAACAGTGCTTATTGGAGATGCAGGGATTGTCGTCCAACCCTCTCCTGCGCCTAAAAGCTCCCCTATATCTGCTAAAGAAAGTACCGCAGAGAGCGCAAGCTCGAAGGCTACATCACAAAGCCATCAACCATTATTGCAATCCTCCCTATCTGATCAATTCCAACAGCATGAAGATATAACGGCTAAAACAGACGGCGAAAGCTTCATAACAGAAGCAGAGAAAGAAGAGTTCAGTTGGGTCAAGATCCGGTTGGAATATGATGATCTTTGGAATACCGCGATTCCGTTTTATAGCTCGGTCATTAGCACTGAAGCCAGCGATGGCTCTCAGAAACTTGTTCACGAAGTGGAGGCTTCGACAGAGCATTCAGATGGAACCACAAAACGCAACTCTGACCATTACGAAGTACAAGAAGCAAAACAATCTGAACAATTTGAACCCGGTGTCCACGTTATTGAAAACATTCCTCTCGAACAAACCAAGGTTCTTGTTGATGTGCTTGGGAAGAGTGGTTCTGCTAGTGAAATAAAACAGTTAACTGATGAGTTACACAAAGAACTCGATAGTATCTTTACATCGGTCTCAGACAGCATGAAACCATTCAATAAAGCATGGGCAGAACGAGGATGGCTAACTCTTGCCGACGGCGTTTACGATGGTGCTGTTGCATGGGGCTCTGATCAACTGGATTTATTTACACCAGAGCTTTGGGGAGAACTTGGCGATACCTTATCCGAAGGGCTGTCACGCGGTTGGGATTCACTAGGCGAATATGCATCAAGCATACAGAATAAAATTGACCACCGATTTATTCAGGCTAATACAAACATCATCAATGGAATCCGCGCAATAAAATATGATGAACATGGTAAGGCGATAGAGAGTAACTGGCTGGAGACACTACAAGCTGACTCGCATGTCTTCGCCATTGGCGTAACAGAAATGACCAAGCTTTATTCTGGCATTGCTTATGATGTTGTTGTTGAGCCACTAGTACCTGACTCGATAGAAATTTTCTTTGCTGAACATAGCCCACTCGATATTTACAACAAAGCCGTCAACTCCGCTGAAGAGTTAAGTGTTTACGTAAAATACAGAGAGGAGATATTTGCATTAATTGGCCACATCAGACAACGAAAAGTGAAGGAAATCCAACGATTTATAGAGTCAACACTAGTCGAAATTGATCCAGACTTAGCTCAAAAGTTACGTAACAGTTCAGATTTCCACTTGTTCATTGCGTTGTTAGAAGAAGATGACAGTGTCTTGCTTTACCTCGACTACATCATGCGTATTTTTGAAGAGATCCCACCTAATTTTTATACCTACTGTCTAGGAAAAGCAGGCATTTACATCGCTCTCGAAGTCTTGTTGGTATTGCTACTTGGTCTGATCTCGGTCGGGGCAGGAGCCGCCGTCAAAGCCGCAGCAACGTCTCAAAAAATAGCGAAATACTCAAATATGTTTGCCAAGGCAGTAAGCCACAACAAAGCGGTACAAAACATGCGAAGTGGACTTAACGCAGTTTTGAGCGCATTTGAGCAACTTCTTGCGCTGTTCGAAAAACTGAAAAAAATCGCGATTGCAAGATCCAAAGCATTATCAACGACATTCACGGGTTGGACCAATAGAACGGTGAAAAAGAGTGTTTCGACGCCAAAACGTGATGACAAACCACCAAGATGTCGCGTGTGCGGGAAAACAGGCCACGATACCAAGCCCGTCAGAGCCGGGAGATTAAATTATGCGTAATACTAAACCAAGCGGAACAAACTCACCCTCAACGTCGTTAGGCACCCCAAGCTCGGATGACTCAGAATCACCACAGACACTGGGCAACTTAGAAAAAATGGACTACCGACAACGGTGGATTGCCAATGTCAGGTCTCAGTACAACTGGAAACCGGCCAGCGAAGCAGAAGCCATGCAGCGCCCCGCGCATAAACGCTCGCAGATCGCGAATCACTGGTATGTGGATGGCGACCCTCACCCCTATTTTCTGGGCATTCATATGGAAACCCATCACTTAATCTCATCTAAAGGGGCGCATTTGGATGATTACGCCGCCCAACAACTAATAGCTGCCGGGTATGTCATCGATACCCTCGACAACTTAGTCGGCTTGCCCGCAACCTTGCCAGGAGCCTGCCATTTAGGCTTGCAAGCACACCGGGGCGAACACCCAGATAAACCCGTAGAAAGTAAGGCCTATCACACCACCGTAAAAAATGAACTTGAAAAGGTCAAAGAACTATTAAAACAATGTCCTCCAAACACAAAAGCAAGTGATAAAACACCTAATATCGACGATATCACAAACAAAATAAGCAAACGTTTATTGGACAAAATCGTTTCAAATAAAGTGGCTCTTACCAATATCCCCAACAATTTTTCTTCATACGTGGGATGCAGAGGCCAAACCAGCATTACAAAAGCTCGAGAAACCAGTGAGCGCTGCCCCGTTGGCTGTAACCATTTTGGCCAAACCGACCGAAAGTACAACTTTAAACGCCCTGAATTAAGCAAAGAACATGCGATTTGGAACAACCGAGTGATCACCTGGCCTAAAGGCGATAAATGGACATTAAAGCAAGGAATCTAATATGAGTGAATTTTCTGATTATTATGTGGTTTACCAACGTGTGGGCGAGCACGCCATGGTGTTAGTCGGGCATAAAAATGATACTCCACGAGCGTTAACGGCGAATGACTTCCAGGAAAACACCAATCGCTGGTTTTACTTTCTAAATGGCTTTAGGGATGAAGACACAAGTCAAGGGATTCACCATCAGCTATGTAACTTACATATGTCCGGCAGAAACATGATGGTGAAACGCGAGCTGTATCTGGCACTGCGCCATATCGATATCACCGGAGCGCAATGGCTAAAAGCCGTTATCATCAATGACGATGACACTTACCACGATGATTACCACTACCTGAATTTTTTCCGAAATCCTTTAGACCGAAATTATGCCTATTACGATTTCGTTGACTTTGAGCAGAGCGAGTACGAAAAAGATGTCTTTGCCGACTACCTGCCCCCGCTCTATACCTTCGAGAAAATCGTCTTATCACCAGAAAAACTCGCTGCCGTGCCCTTGGAAAAACGCTTAATTTGGGATGACTTGCAGTTTACGGATTGCCTCGTCGTACATAAATCCGTTAAAGAAATCATGGAAAAATACCAACCTCTTGATTGTCGCTTTACCCGAATTGAAGAGTATCAAGAAGATATGGGCACTCGCGCAGAATACGACGCCGATGGGAATCTAATATGAGTGAATATTCTGATTATTATGTGGTGTACCAGCGTGTGGGCGAGCACGCTATGGTTTTGACTGGTCATGAGAAAAATGCGGGAGCTGATCTTACGTTTAATCAGTTTCAAGAAAACACCAATCGCTGGTTTTACTTTGAAAATGGCTTTAGGGATGAAGACACAAGTCAAGGGATACACCATCAGTTGTGTAACTTACATATGTCCGGCAGGAAAATGATGGTAAAACGCGAACTGTATCTGGCACTGCGCCATATCGATATTATCGGAGCGCAATGGCTGAGAGCCGTTATCATCAATGACGATGACACTTACCACGATGACTATCACTACTTAAACTTCTACGAAAATCCGGTTGATGAGGATTACACATATTACGATTTCGTTGACTTTGAGCAGAGCGAGTACGAAAAAGATGTCTTTGCTGATTACCTGCCCCCACTCTACACCTTCAAAAAAGTCGTTTTATCACCAGAAAAGCTCGCTGCCGTGCCCTTGGAAAAACGCTTAATTTGGAACGACATACACACCACGAACTGCCTTGCTGTGCATAAATCCGTTAAAGAAATCATGGAGAAATATCAACCCCTTGATTGCCGCTTTACCCGAATTGAAGAGTATCAAGAAAATATGGGTACTCGCGCAGAATACGACGCCGATGGGAATCTGATATGTTAAAAAGCCATTGCTCAATAATATGCCCGTCGAAAAGACACACTGAATAGCAATGGCTTCAGTCAACCTTGGTCTTACAAAAATCAAATAACACTATTTGAAGTTGAGATCATTTACCTCATTGTTGAGCTCTTGCAGATCGTCAGCGTAATCTTTGGGGGGCGGTGTCCAACCCCGCTCGGAGCGAGAAAGATTGGTATGGCGATCCTTTTGCATTTCCAACATCATTTTCTCTTCAAGCTGCATAAACAGCTTTCTGTAGTTGTTATCAAAACGCTCACCTTCTGAATCGTCTAACCAAGCGCTGTACAAAGAATCTGACTTACGATTTTCAACGCGCTTGTATCTCATCTTTTGTTGCTCAACAAAAAACGGATGAACCCCCAATAATTTCATGGTTTGCCCGCCCACTTCTAATGCCGAATGATAAGTCTCTGACTCAATCACATCCGCCCCGGCTTGGCGCAGACGATAACCGTGTCCACGGTCAAATGCTCTGGCGATGACTTTCACACTAGGGTAAGCGTGCTTAACCTGCTTGACTAACTCTACACTGGCATCGCGATTATCAATAGCAACCACAATCGCCGCCGCTTCTTCAATTCCCGCGGTGTGCAGAATATCGGGGCGAGTCACATCACCAAAGTAAGCTTGAGTGCCAATCTGTCGCATCACATCTACCTGATTCGCTTGGTAATCAAGTGCAACGGTTTTAATTCCGTTAGACAACAATAAGCGATTGACTATTTGTCCAAAGCGCCCAATACCGGCGATGATCACTGTGCCTTTTTCATCAATGTCATCATCGGCTCTTTCATTAAACTTAGTGGCAAACTTCGGCAAAATAACTCGGTCAAAGAGGATAAACAGGCCCGGAGTGAGAAACATGGAGATCGCCACCACCAGCGAGAGTTGCTGGGAGAGAGACGTCGATATCACGTGATTTTGTACTGAGAAACTCAGCAACACAAAACCAAATTCACCCGCCTGCGCCAAGCTCAATGCAAACAACCAACGATCACTGCCTTTAATGCGGAAAATAAACGACAACGCCAGTAACACTAAGGCTTTAAGGAGCATCACCGCCAACGTCAAACCGATGATAGTGCCGAACTTGTTGAAGAGAATGGTAAAATCGATGCCCGCTCCGACCGTAATGAAAAACAGGCCCAAAAGCAGCCCTTTGAAAGGCTCAATGTTCGATTCAAGCTCATGACGAAACTCACTGTTTGCCAGCATGACGCCCGCCAAAAATGTGCCCAACGCAGGAGAAAGTCCAACTAAACTCATCAACGCCGCAATACCAATCACCAGCATCAAGGCCGCTGCGGTAAAAATTTCTCTTAAGCCAGAATCGGCCACGTAACGAAAAATCGGACGACTAAGGTAATGCCCACCGACGATCACCACGCCAATGGACAGTGTAATGACGATACCATAGGCCCAACCGGGTAAGCCGGCAACCAGGCTCAACTGTTCATGATGCTCCGAGGCCGATTGGATGGATTGCTGAGCTTGCTCGACCAATTCAGGCAGGGCGAGCAGTGGGATGAACGCCAGCATCGGAATGACCGCGATGTCTTGGAACAACAACACAGAAAACGCGTTTTTACCCCCTTCCGTCTTGCTTAATCGCTTCTCGTTAAAGGTTTGCAACACGATCGCCGTTGATGATAAGGCGAAAATCAATCCAATCGCTAAGGCCGTGGTCCACACTTGGCCGAAATAGACAGCAATCGCCACAATAATCCCAGCGGTACCCGCAACTTGTAAGCCGCCTAGTCCCAACAAGCGGTTACGCATTGCCCAAAGCATTTTAGGCTCAAGCTCTAAACCGACCAAAAACAACATCATCACCACACCAAATTCGGCGAAATGCTGAATGGTGGTGGTTTCTTCCCCGACCAAACCAACGATGGGGCCAATCACCACGCCAGCGATAAGGTATCCGAGTACAGAACCTAGGCCAAAGCGTTTTGCTAATGGCACGGCAATCACTGCGGCAATCAGGTAGATGAAGGCTTGTAAAAATATTTGAGTCATCAGGCTTCCTTGATGATTTGAGGTAGGGCATGAGTGATTTTGTTCAAATGATTGGCGGCATGGATATTGACTCGATCTTCCACTAAGGCTTGCAGCAAAGTCACGTAGCGCTCGACATGCTGATCAATACGATTTTCCTCTAACGCCGTACGTGCACCAAATATCGCAAACGGTGGTAGGTAGTGCATACTGGTTAGCGCGGCCATTTGCTCAATCGGTGCCAGCAATTGACGAATAGTAAAGTGGTTATACCCCTCCGCTTTGTATGCTTCTTCTTTACCTCCTGCAGAAACCACACAAAGCATCAGCTTGTCTTGTAAGGCCGTGCCATCAGTCCCGTAGGCAAAACCATACTCCAGCACCAAGTCTTGCCACTCTTTCAACAATGCAGGGGTGGAATACCAGTAAAGAGGAAACTGAAACACGATGACATCATGTTCCAGCAGTCGAGCTTGTTCTTTGTCGATGTTGATATCGAACTGAGGGTACTCGGCATACAGATCGACACACGTGACACCGTCAACGGCTTGCGCTGCGGCAAAGAGTGGCGCATTGACCTCTGAGCGATGTTGCGATGGGTGAGCATAAATCACCAAAACTTTGTTCTTCGACATGGGTTATTTGTCCATTTTTCGTCACCAACTCAAAAACTCTCTGAGTTGGCGGGTATTCCGAAGTTATCCACTTATTTCTTCGGCACTTCTAATTGCATCTCTGGAATGGCTTGGCGTTTTGCTCGCAACTTGCCCCAGACGAACCACACCACCAACCCGAGCAAAATGACCACGACGTTACCAATACCAATCATCATGATGGCTTGTTTACGATCGGCCTCTCTCTGCGCCAAAAGTCGTTGTTCTTCTTCAATGCGACGTTGTTCTGCAAGCGCTGCTTCTTTGGCTTTGCGCGCGGCTTCAATATCCACCTCTTTCACAACACTGAACGTTTGTTGTGAGATGGGGAACATCAATGGGCGTTGTGTTGCGGCGTCAGTGGCGAACACTTCACCCTTCCAACCATAAATGCCGATCATCTGGCTACTATCGAGCAGCATCGACACTTTTAAGCCCTCTTTGTCCGCCTGCCCTTGCACATAATTGACGAAATCATCCGGAGCACTTTGCTCAATGTGAACCGCCAAAGACCCAGGCTGTACCATGCCTTGCTCGCCAGAAACCACAATACTGTGTGGCTTGCCTTCATCACGTGATTGAATAAAGGTGGTCGAAACAGGGCTAGGATAGACCAGCACTTCCTGTTCTTTGGCTCGCAGGAAAACACCATTTCCTGAGGTGATACGCGCCCGATATTTGCCAGGGTCCACTTCGATAGGCAGCTGCACAGTAAATACACCATCACCCGCTCTTTCATCTAAACCCATGCCATCATCGCTAAAATCGCCAATAACAATGGGAACTGGACGCGCTTCTTTCACTAAATCTTGCTCGTTTTCAACAAACTTCGTGAAAGTCACTTTTAGATTGACGCGATCAAGGAAATCTCTCAGGACCAACGGCTTATCATCCGATGCGAGCCTTGCGGTGAACTTCATCACTTCGCCATGATACAAACGACTAGGGAAGAAATCCGTTGAAAGCGTCAGGTGAGAAATCAACCGAATGTTGTTTTTTGGGCTCACTTTTCCCACGGCTTGCCAAGGGCCCGGCATCGGGTTGTCAATAGAGATGATGTCCATCGCTGGCTCTTGATACCAGCGGACGTTGGGGTAGCTTTTGAAAGCGTAGTATTTTCGACCATCTGGTCGCACTAGCACCACGGGCTGAGAGGGATTTTCTCGATAAATCAAGAAAGTGATTTGATCGATGGTTGGATCCACTCGAAAGCGGTTATCCAGCAAGGACATGGTCGACTCTGTCGCAGCATGGCTTACACAACTAACCAATAACAATAATACGACTGACAATGTCCTCAACATAGATTCTCCTATTGACGCCAGAGGCAAGTTCCGCTTTTTTCTACAATATCCAATCTAGATTGGTGCGCTTCTAATTCATCGGCCGTTGCACGCAAAACCTTAAGAGATTTTCGCCCCGCCACTCGGCGAATGTCTTCACCACCGCCTTCTTGCGAGTTGGCGTTGAACTCCAAACTGGTTTGCCCACCGGTCATCAGCAGGTAAACATCCGCTAGAATCTCCGCATCGAGCAATGCCCCGTGGAGCGTTCGGTGTGAGTTATCAATGCCGTAGCGTTCACACAAAACGTCTAGATTGTTACGCTTGCCAGGGAAGATCTTCTTCGCCATCGCCAGCGTATCGGTCACCTTGCAGTAGTCATCGGTTTTACCGATAGCGGCGTCCAGTTTACCGAACTCATAATCCATAAAGCCCACGTCGAAGGGCGCGTTATGAGCCACCAGCTCTGCCCCTTTAATGAACTCTAGGAACTCTTGGTGAACTTGACGATACTCCGGTTTATCAACTAGAAACTGATCGGTAATACCGTGAACATCGATCGCATCGGGTTGAATTTCACGGTCTGGCTTAAGGTAAACATGGAAATGTCGCCCGGTCAGCTTGCGGTTGATGATCTCCACCGCCCCGATTTCGATGATTCTGTGCCCCATATAGTGTGGGCCACCTTCACGGTTCATACCCGTGGTTTCCGTATCGAGCACAACGATACGATCGTATTCAGAATTGTTACTGGTATTCATAATGATATGTGTGTCAGACTATGCAGAACGTATGCTTTAAACATGGCTTTCGCTAATAGTACCAAAACATGACAAAACAAGTTGAAATTTTCACTGACGGTTCTTGCCTCGGTAATCCTGGACCCGGTGGTTACGGTGTCGTCTTGCGTTACAAACAAGTCGAAAAAACCTTAGCACAAGGCTATAGACTCACCACCAACAACCGAATGGAAATGATGGCTACCATCGTTGCTCTTCAGGCCTTGAAAGAACCTTGCAATGTGATTCTCACAACCGATAGCCAATATGTTCGACAAGGTATTACTCAGTGGATCCACAATTGGAAAAAGCGCGGTTGGAAAACCGCCGATAAAAAACCGGTCAAAAACGCCGACCTTTGGCAAGCGCTTGATAAAGAAACCACTCGCCATACGATTGACTGGCGCTGGGTCAAAGGACACGCTGGCCATCGTGAAAACGAAATGTGTGACGAGTTGGCACGTACCGCGGCCGAAAACCCAACCCTAGACGACACTGGTTATCAGCCTGCCGAGTAAACTACTCTCTTCCTCTGCAAGCGCAGCTTTTGCGCTTGCTCAGTAAATCACGCTGTCGGTTCATTACCCCGAGCGGAGATAAACGACGCTTTAACTGCCAATGCGGTTTGATGGGCTTAAGGGGATATGTGCGTTTTCTTGCGACAATAAAATAGAGACTGCCCGCAGGAGATGCCCAATCGCCAAGGCTGTTTTCAAGCCAAGTCCACATGGTTCGGTATTTCTTCATCGGAAACAATGCATAACGATCGCAATGCACCACTTGATAATTCAACACTCCCAGCCAATCTTTGATCCGATTGGTGGTGAACATTCGTCCACTCCAAGGCAAGTTGTTTCTTCGCCAAGGCATTAAACTGGCCAGCCCGGTCAAGCTCACTGGATTAAACCCTGTAATCACCAGATAGCCATCGTCCATCATCACTCGATCCACTTCACGCAGTAATCGGTGGGGATCACTGGCGTAATCCAGCTGATGCGCCAAGATCACCGCATCAAAGCTTTTTTCGAGAAAGGGCAATTCGTAACCATCTGCGATGACATTGTGCAAAGGGTTCTGGATATCTAAGTTAACTTGGTGTTGAATGTTACATATTGCACTGGTTAACTCGCAGCTCAGCCCACCCAGTTTCAGCAAATGGTAACCAAACAGTTTCGGGCACCATTCGTCTAAACGGGTTTGAATCGATTCACGAACCCATTGTCCGTTGTTCATTTCTTCCCATGTGTAGGGATGCTGGATAACTTTACTGCTTAGTGCTGGCTTCATTAACCACCTGACTAGTTCGAACGAGCGGAGAATCCATCGTGTTAGAGATCAAAAGCATACCTGCATTCAACGACAATTACATCTGGTTGATTCAAAATAGCGATCAGCGTTGTGCTGTGGTCGACCCAGGCGACGCCAAGCCTGTCCTTCACTACATCGAGCAACATCAGTTAACTTTAGAAGCGATTCTTATCACCCACCACCACAATGATCACATTGGCGGTGTGGCCGATTTGGTGCGCGCTTTTCCTAACGTTAACGTTGTAGGGCCGAAAGCAGAACCGATTCCAACACTCACCCACCCAGTGGAGGATGGCGACCGACTCGAGTTATTCGATGAAACCTTCTTAGTATTAGGTTTAGGTGGCCATACCTTGGGTCATATTGGTTATGTTGGCGACGGCAAACTGTTTTGTGGCGATGTGCTCTTCTCTGCTGGCTGTGGTCGTATTTTTGAAGGTACCGCGCAACAAATGTTTGACTCACTCAACAAGCTTCTCGCCCTTCCAGAGGAAACGGAAGTGTTCTGCGCTCATGAATATACCGCCAGCAACGTTGCTTTCGCCTTAGCCGTGGAACCGGATAACGAGTTACTTCACCAATACCGTGATACCGTCAATCGACTGCGTGCGCAAAATTTGCCAACCATTCCAACCACATTAAGACAAGAAAAATGGATCAATCCATTTCTTCGATATCTGCAACCCAGTGTTATTCACTCGGTTTCTAGCAGAACGAAAAATAGCGATCCACTCTCGGTTTTTACAGCATTACGTGAGTGGAAGAACGAATTTTAACTTTTTGATGCTTGTCTCCTGGCCAAGGAGGCAAGTATTATCAGCAGCCCAAAGTTAAACAGGCTGGAACCATGCGTTTTAAGTTTAGTTGGGTGTTTGCACTATTATTGCTTTCTGGCTGTCAGAGCCTACAAACAGAGAGCAATACCAGTGCCACGCCTGAGACCAATGCCTCGCAAGCAAAATCGTCGCAGCAAACTGCGAAAAAAGTAAAATCAAGTGACAAAACGCTTAAAAATATTGCCCCTGAGCAACCTGTCGTCACACCTCAAACTCAGGAAGACGTGTGGCAACGCATCGCGATGCAGCTTTCCTTAGAGGTGCCTGACCACGAGAAGGTCGATTATTACCGAACCTGGTACCTCAAACACCCTAATCACCTTAAAACCGTCTCACAACGTGCGACCCCATTTCTCTATCTCATCACGGAGAAAATTGAAGCGCGCGATTTACCTCTTGAGCTAGCACTTTTACCTGTCGTTGAAAGCTCATTCGACCCATTTGCCTACTCTCATGGCAGTGCCGCTGGCTTATGGCAGTTTGTTCCGGGCACAGGGAAAATGTATGGTCTAGAGCAAAATTTTTGGTATGACGGTCGTCGAGACGTGGCCGCAGCAACCGATGCTGCGCTCGATTATCTCACCTACCTAAATAAGCGTTTTGACGGGAACTGGAATCATGCGATTGCCGCTTACAACAGTGGTGGGGGCCGTGTATCAAGTGCAATCCGTAAAAATAATAAACTCGGAGAGCCGACTGATTTCTTTTCACTTGATTTACCAAAAGAAACCAGTGGCTATGTACCAAAACTGCTCGCACTGGCGGATATTATTGCCAATCAAGAAAAGTACGGTATCGATATTCCGGCCATTCCTAACCAGCCAGTTCTTACCTTAGTAGACCCTAAAGAGCAGCTTGATTTGGCTATCGCTGCACAATATGCAGGATTACCAGTGAAAGAGCTGCAAAGCTACAACCCGGCATACAATCAGTGGTCAACTGCGCCAGAAGGTCCATTCCAGTTGCTGATTCCTGTCGATAAAGCAGAGGAGTTCCTTGCTAAGGTAGAAGAAAATCGCGGCAAAGGTATGAAGATGGTGCGCTACAAAGTGCGCTCTGGCGACACCCTCAGCGTCTTAGCGGAAAAACATAACACCACCAGTGAGGTTATCCGTACCGCCAATAGCTTGAACGGCAACAACATTCGTGTCGGTCAGTACCTACTGATCCCTACATCGCAAAAAGACGCCAGCGCTTACACCTTGTCGGCAGCAAACCGCTTGGCTAAGACCCAAGCCACTGCTCGCGGTAAATATAAGCTGACACACACCGTTAAATCCGGCGAAAGCTTATGGAGCATTGCGAAAGCCAATAAAGTGGATCATCAAGCATTAGCGAAATGGAATGGCATGGGGCCACGTGACACATTGCGCATTGGGCAAGATCTGGTGATTTGGAAAGAGAGCTCTGAAGGCGCCATTATCCGCACCGTTTTCTACAAAGTACGTTCAGGCGACACCATCAGTGGCATCGCGACCAAGTTTAAAGTCAAAAGCAACGACATTGTGAAGTGGAACGCGCTACAAAATCAAAAGTACCTGAAACCAGGTCAACAATTAAAACTCTACGTGGATGTAACTAAGGTAAGTGTATGACCCCTTCCAGTAACCCGTTTGTCATGATGCTTGACATATTTCGCTCTCCAACCTCATGTTTTCTCGCGCTTTATCAGCGTGGCGCTTGGGGCTGGCAGCCCTACATTATTCTCATGTTGACCCCATTCCTGTTTTGGGGAGCGTATTTTTCTAATGTGGATTTTCAGTGGTTAAGTCAAATTTTAACCCCTCAATTTCAACAAATTAATCCAGAACAATTAAAATTCTTGGACGATCCAAACACCTTGATGGCGAGTGAGATCATTAGCGATGTGTTCGGACGAACCTTGACGATTTTGATGTTGGCGTTTTGGTTCACTCTTGCAACCAAGCCCAGCCAGCATAAACACGGGTTTTGGAAATGGTTTGCCGCTGCCGCAGTGATCACCTTCCCTGCGGTATTAGGCGACTTCGCTAGCTATGCGAGTTTGATATTGAAGCATGGTCAAGTGGTGATTTACGCCGCCGATCTCAATAGTATCAATGGATTGATCAAGCTGCCGTTGACAAACGAATGGTCTCAGTTCGCCAGTTCAATGCCTTTGCTACTTCCTTGGTACATTGTGCTGGGTTATGCAGCCGTGCTGACATGGACAGAGTTTGAACGTGGACAAGCCTTGGTGATCGCCGCCCTTCCTTGGGTGGGGTACTATCTGATTTGGGCTATTTATCTGTTGGTAATGTAAAGCTGACCAACAGCGGATTATGATCAGAGGCGTCCGTTTGAGGCGCCTCTGCTTTTTGTAGCACCAAGCCTTTGTAGAACACATGATCAAGCGGCAGCCCTGTGATAAAACGAGTGCGTTGATCAGGTGAGAAAGTCACTTCCGTCAGCCCCGCGTTTTCCAATCGTTCTGTTACCGCTTGCAAACGTTTTTCGCTCCAAGTATTAAAATCGCCCGCGACAATTGCAGGCCCTGGATGCTCTTTTAACGCCGCAATCAGGTCATTGACTTGTTGCTGATATTCTTGCACACCCCAAGTGAAATTGACGGCATGCAGGTTAACCACGATCAACATTTGGCCATCGGAGAGCGGGTACTCAGAATACAATCCCGATTTAGGCAACCGAATCCACGGCTCCAATTGGGTGTAACCACACGCTAAGCGAGGCTTACGCCAGCCTAATGTCAATACACCAGCGGCTTTATCAAACGCTTTAAACGCGTTCACTTGCTCGCCGCTCCAACCACCAGAGGCTATCCAGCGTTTTAACCCATCTTCTAAGCTGGCTTCTTGCAACAAAATTAATTGTGCTCCGGCACTCATTTGTGTCAGCACAGTCTGCCAATTAGCGCGATTCTGTTTGTAAATATTCCATACCAGCAGGTTCAGACGTCCCTCTTGATCAATGCTGGCACGCGTTGAACTTTCATAACAATGTAGTTGCTGGTTAAACGAACCGTCGCTGATAGTGGTCATTTCAGGTTGTTCAGGGATGTGGAAAACCGTGTGGAACGCAAATATCCCCCCCAACACCAACGCCAATGGCAGCCCCACCCAAATGCGTTTTCTCATTCTCTTAACCCCTAAATGTCAGCGCTAAAAAAAGGAGCCTTAGGCTCCCTTTTTTCGTGATTAAATCGCGTCTTCGTCTTCTTCACCGGTACGGATACGTACCACGCGTTCGACGTTTGTGACGAAAATCTTACCATCACCAATTTTGCCCGTTTGTGCAGTTTCGATAATGGTCTCTACGCATTTATCCGCCACATCTTCTGTTACGACGATTTCCAATTTCACTTTTGGCAGAAAGTCGACCATGTATTCCGCACCACGGTAAAGCTCAGTGTGGCCTTTTTGACGACCAAACCCTTTCACCTCGGAAACGGTCATTCCCGTAATACCGACTTCAGCTAGCGCTTCACGAACATCATCGAGCTTAAAAGGCTTGATAATTGCTTCAATTTTTTTCATGTTCATCCCTTAAACTTCAATTTGTTAACCTATTATCGGTGAGCCATCGACAACATTCAATCACAAACCGCCCTATTCTCCCTGTATAAGACGAAAAAGCCAGAGCAACGGCTCTGGCTTTCGTCAAATCGATTTAATTATTTCAGGCTCGCATAATAAGCGGCCAAATTAGCAATATCTGCATCATTTAACATTGCCGCTTGCGCTTGCATCACGACCGCTAATCCGCCGTTACGCTCTTTGTTTTTGTACGCTTTGATAGCAGAGACAAGATACTGCTCATTTTGACCTTTGAGATTTGGGTAACCCGGGATCGTAGCCATGCCATTCGCACCATGACAAGCGGCACACACTGCAGCTTTTGCTTGCCCTGCAGCGACATCACCTGCAGCTAGAGCACTCCCACTCATCAGGCCCAATCCTAGAGCCAAACCCATAGCGACTTTCTTCATTGCTTTTCCTTTTTTATATCCATGATGGTTATTATATCCATACGATTTTTACATGAATTTGGATTACTTGCGCCAAAACAGCTCACAATCTTGACCAATAAACTGGCGATCTACAAACAGTCCCGCCACCGCCACGACTTGTTGGTGATACATCAAAATTGGCGTGCGACGGCGCAACCAGCTTGGTACTTGGTATTCTTGAAACAGTTTTTTCAACTTCCGACTGTGGCCTCGCTCCGCTGGATGTGCACTTAGCCCCTCTGGATTAAAGCTTATCCACAACGCCTCGCTTTGCTCTGGAAGCGCGATTTGACCGAAACCACGACTTAGCGTTAACTCAATCGTCCCTAAACCATCAGGCAACGCAAGCGGTGTATTAAGCGTGATCGGCGCATGCCAAGCGGAGAGATCCTGGTTGTCTGCAACCAAATAAAGACGCTGATTGAAACGGCGCACTTGCCCTTGGCTCAGTTGCAGTATTGGATTGGCATCTGCTTGAGAAAGCGCAACTTGCTGCCAAATGAGCGACAACTGATGGCGCGTTGGCATAGGATGCCCAAGCTTTGCCAGCCACATTCTGAGCAACTTGAAACGAGCCAGCTCACTTTGCTGTGACAACAACCCGATAGCTAAGCTTTGGTCTTCACCAAACAGTTGCTCAAATACCGGTAACAGCAGCTCATCCAATAACGCTTCTTGCTCCGCACAGAGCGTGGCACTGCGTTGAACAGACGCCGCAAAGCTTGGCCATCGTTCAGACAGCGCGGGAAGGATTTGCTGGCGAAGAAAATTACGGTCATAACGCGTGTCTCGATTGCTCTCATCTTCCACCCAATGTAAACCAATGGCGTGCGCACATCGTTCAATCTCTTGGCGTCGAACATCGAGCAGCGGACGAATCAACCGTCCTTGAGAAAAAGGCATGTGTTGAGCCATGGATGACAGCCCCTTGGGACCACTGCCTCGTTTTAGCGCCAGCAGAAAGGTTTCTACCTGATCATCCGCGTGCTGACCGGTGAGAAGAAGATCATCGGCGTTAATATGCGAAGATAAAGCTTGGTATCGTGCGTTGCGCGCTTCTTCCTCAATGCTATTCCCTTGGCTCAAATCCAATTGAACTCGCTCCACCGTCAGTGGAATCTGTTTTTCTTGGCACCAGGCTGCGCAGCATTGAGCCCATTGATCGGCATTGCGGCTCAAACCATGGTGCACATGAACTGCACAGCACGGCAAAACATGCTCTTGAGCATAACGATGGGCCATCTCGAGCAGCACCCTAGAATCCACCCCTCCACTAAAGGCAACCACTAAGCGAGTGTTCGCTTTGCGGTGTCGTTCCAGTACTTGAGAGAAGTGAGAATAGAGAGCGTCCATAGTGACTCCAAATTTAAAAAGGGGCTGAACACGCGGTTCAGCCCCTTATTGTATACGATGCGTCTTATAACCTAAAACAACGGTTTAGCAGTATCCGTAGTTCATTAGGCGCTGGTAACGACGCTCAAGCAACACGTCTTGAGGGAACTGTTCCAGCTCCGCTAATTGACGTAGTAGCGTTGCTTTCATATTCGCTGCCATTTGTACATGGTTGCGATGCGCGCCACCAAGTGGTTCTTCGATGATTTCATCAATCAGTTCAAGCTCTTTTAGGCGAGATGCCACAAGGCCCATCGCTTCTGCAGCCTGTGGGGCTTTGTCAGAATCACGCCACAAAATAGAAGCACAACCTTCTGGTGAAATAACAGAGTAAGTTGAGTATTGAAGCATGTTTACGTAGTCGCCCACGCCAATAGCTAACGCGCCACCAGAACCACCTTCACCAACCACGTTACAAATCACTGGCACGGTTAAACCGGCCATTTCTTTTAGGTTGGTTGCGATCGCTTCTGACTGACCACGCTCTTCCGCACCGACGCCAGGGTATGCGCCTGCGGTGTCAATAAAAGTGATGATTGGCATTTGGAAACGCTCTGCCATTTTCATTAGACGCAGTGCTTTACGGTAGCCTTCTGGCTTTGGCATACCAAAGTTACGCTTCACTTTTTCACGAGTCTCACGACCTTTTTGGTGGCCAATGATCATCACAGGGCGACCTTCTAAGCGGGCAATACCTGCAACGATCGCTTTGTCATCGGCATAAGCACGGTCACCAGCAAGCTCATCAAACTCTTCAAATACGTGTTTGACATAGTCGAGCGTATAAGGGCGTTGAGGATGGCGAGCTAACTGCGCCGTTTCCCATGCACCAAGATCACTGAAAATTTTCTTCTTCAGTTCGAGGCTCTTCTTTTCAAGCTGTTCAATCTCTTTGTCAAGGTCAATAGCTGAATCTCCGCCATGACGAGAGACGTCGCGTAGGGCTTCAATTTTTGCTTCTAGTTCAGCAATCGGCTTTTCAAATTCTAGAAAATTCAGGCTCATCTATGAATCCTTGTTGATTCGGCTCGGTTAGCCAAATTTAGTTAAATTCGAGTTCTACCTGGTCTTTACCAAGCAACATTTTTAATTCATCAAGTAATGTATCACTAGGCGTTACTCGCCATTCCGTGCCCAATGTTAACCGCGCTCTGGCGTCGGCACGCTGGTAGTATACATTGACAGGAATCGTTCCGGCTTTATGCGGTTCTAAGATCCGGCTAAAGCGCTCAAAAAACTGGTCATCAATCTGTGATGCGGCAATCGAAACTGACACTCCTCTGGCGTATTTTTCACGCGCAGAACCGAGGTCCATCACTTCGCGAGCCGTCATTTTAAGGCCACCATTGAAGTCATCAAAGCTGACCTGTCCGGAAACCACCAAGATTTTATCTTTTTCCAGCAGATCTGCATACCGTTCTAACGCATCTGAGAACAACATCACTTCCATACGACCGCTGCGATCATCCAATGTCATGATACCGATACGCGTACCACGCTTGGTGGTCATCACACGGGCGGCGATCACTAAGCCAGCCAGTGTCAGTGATTGATCACGACGCGTTGGGGTGGCGTCTTTTAATCGACAACTGGTGTACTTATTGAGTTCCGTGAGATACGCATTAACTGGGTGCCCTGTCAAATAAAGGCCCAGCGTTTCACGCTCCCCTTCAAGCCACACTTTTTCTGGCCAAGGTTCCACTTGAATGTATTTGTGTTCCACCTCTTCAGGCGCATCGGTCAATACACCAAACATATCGGCTTGACCAAATGCTTCCGCTTGATGGTGTTGGCTCGCCGCTTTCACCGCATCATCCAATGACGCCATTAAAGCAGCACGATGCGGGCCGAGTCGGTCCAACGCGCCTGCGTAAATCAGTTTCTCAATCACGCGTTTGTTGACTTTCTTCAAGTCAATGCGCGCACAGAAGTCAAACAAGTCTTTGAAGTGCCCACCTTTGGTACGCGCTTCGAGAATCGCATCAATCGGGCCTTCACCAACCCCTTTGATCGCGCCAATACCGTAAACAATCGCGCCATTTTCGTCCACGTTGAAACGATATAGGCCTGAGTTAATATCCGGTGGTAATACCGTGAGTTTCATGCGGAAACATTCGTCCACCAAGCCAACCACTTTCTCGGTGTTATCCATATCGGCGGTCATTACCGCGGCCATGAACTCGGCTGGATAATGCGTTTTGAGCCAAAGGGTCTGGTATGACACCAAGGCGTAGGCAGCAGAGTGCGATTTGTTGAAACCGTAGCCCGCAAATTTCTCTACCAAGTCGAAGATTTTCATCGCCAACTCGCCATCAACGCCATTTTTCACCGCACCTTCTTCAAAGGTAGCGCGCTGTTTGGCCATCTCTTCTGGCTTTTTCTTACCCATAGCACGGCGCAGCATGTCTGCACCACCAAGGGTATAACCAGAGAGTACCTGAGCGATTTGCATAACCTGTTCTTGATACAGGATGATGCCGTAGGTTGGGTCAAGAATCTCTTTTAACGACTCATGTTGCCACTTTTCATCCGGATAAGAGATGGCTTCTCGGCCATGTTTACGGTCGATAAAGTTATCTACCATGCCCGATTGCAACGGCCCCGGACGGAACAGCGCCACCAGTGCGATAATGTCTTCGAAACAGTCTGGCTGAAGGCGTTTGATCAGCTCTTTCATGCCGCGCGATTCAAGCTGGAATACCGCTGTCGTTTCCGAGTTTTGCAATATACGGAACGAGGTAGGATCATCAAGCGGAATGGACTCAATACGTACTGGCGCTTTGCCTTCACGCTCTAAGCGCGGGTTAATCAAACCTAACGCCCAGTCGATAATGGTTAGCGTGCGCAGTCCCAAGAAGTCAAACTTAACCAAACCAGCGGTTTCAACGTCGTTTTTGTCAAACTGAGTAACGGGGAAGTTACCTTCTGCATCGGCGTAAATCGGCGCAAAATCGGTGATCGTGGTTGGGGAGATCACCACCCCACCCGCGTGCTTACCGGCATTTCGTGTACAGCCTTCCAAAATGCGGCACATGTCGATGAGCTCTTTCACTTCCTCATCAGCTTCATACAACTCAGGTAATGCCGGTTCCGCCTTAAAGGCTTTTTCCAGCGTCATACCCGGATCGGGCGGCACTAATTTTGAAATGCGATCAACAAAACCAAACGGGTGGCCAAGTACTCGGCCCACATCGCGAATAACGGCTTTGGCCGCCATGGTACCGAAGGTGATGATCTGTGATACCGCATCTCGGCCATACATTTCGGCCACGTGGTCAATCACTTGGTCACGTTTGTCCATACAGAAGTCGACGTCGAAATCGGGCATGGATACACGTTCTGGGTTCAAGAAACGTTCGAACAGCAGATCATATTCCAACGGATCAAGGTCGGTGATTTTCAATGCGTATGCCACCAGTGAACCCGCACCAGAACCACGACCAGGGCCAACAGGAATACCGTTGTCTTTCGACCACTGGATAAACTCCATTACGATCAGGAAGTAACCTGGGAAGCCCATTTGGTTAATCACATCGAGTTCGACTTGCAAACGTTCGTCATACTCAGGACGACGTTGTGCACGAATTTCAGGATCAGGGAAAAGAAACTCGAGACGCTCTTCCAAGCCCTCTCTGGATTTCATCACCAAGAACTCGGTTTCTGCCATCCCTTCGGTTGGAAACGCAGGAAGGAAATATTCCCAAAGACGCACAGTAACGTTGCAGCGCTTGGCGATCTCAACACTGTTTTCAAGCGCTTCAGGAATATCGGCAAACAGCTCGCACATCTCTTCTTCGGTGCGTAAATATTGCTGAGGGCTGTAATTTTTAGGGCGACGTGGATCTTCTAACGTATAGCCATCATGAATCGCAACGCGAATTTCGTGAGCGTCAAACAGCTCTTGTCCAATAAAGACCACTTCGTTAGTGGCCACCACAGGGAGATCGTATTGCTCGGCCAGTTCAATGGCAAAATGCAGGTAAGTCTCTTCATCTGAACGGCCCGTGCGGATCAGCTCCAGATAGAACCGGTCGGCAAAGTGTTGCTGGTAAAACGCCACACAGCTTTCGACCAATTTTTGATTGCCTTTCAGCAGTGCTTTACCGATTTCACCGTTACGTGCACCTGAAAGGAGGATTAACCCTTCAGATAGCTCAATTAACCACTCTTTATCGATGACAGGTTGATGTTGAACATGACCTCGCAAGTAGGCTTTGGAAATCAGCAGGGTCAGGTTTTTGTAGCCAGTATTATCTGCCGCCAACACGGTTAGCTGAGTGAGTTCGTCACCAAATTCGGGCGATTGCATTTTGAAATCAGCACCAATGATAGGCTTAATGCCGTTACCATGGGCTGCGCCATAAAATTTCACCAAGCCACATAGGTTGGTAAAGTCTGTCAGCGCCATTGCAGGCATACCGAGCGCCGCCACCTGTTTGACCAGAGCCGGAACTTTGTTGATGCCATCCACCATTGAAAAATCACTGTGTATTCGCAGGTGAACAAATTTTGGGTCAGACATGACGTGATACCGTTTTTAACTTCTGTTTTGTGCCGATTTTACCCCAAGAAAAGGGGCAAGTGACACCCTTTAGGCTGGGTAACATCAGGCAGTTTGCAGCGCCTGCTGCTTTGTTACTCTTCAATGCCTAGTGCTTTCTTAACCGGCTTAAAACTTTTGCGGTGTTGCTCAATCACACCGTGCTTTTCGATGGCATGAAAATGCGCTTTGGTTGGGTAGCCTTTGTGCTGAGCAAAACCAAATTGTGGGTACTGTTTGTCCAGCTCTTCCATTTCTTGGTCACGTACGACCTTTGCAATAATGGAAGCAGCACTGATCTCCGCGACACGTAAATCGCCTTTGACCACCGCTTGACTGTCCATTGGTAAAGCTGGGCAACGGTTACCATCAATCAAGACCAAATCGGGCTGTATCCCAAGCCCTTCAACGGCGCGTTGCATCGCCACCATGGTGGCTTGCAAGATGTTCAACTGGTCGATTTCTTCTGGCGAACAGCGGCCAACCGCCCACGCTAGCGCTTTCTCTTGAATTTCTGGCAACAAGGCTAAGCGTTTCTTTTCGCTTAGCTTTTTAGAGTCATTCAACCCCTCAATAGGATTGTTCGGGTCTAAGATCACGGCAGCCGTGACGACATCCCCCACCAGCGGGCCTCGTCCCACTTCATCCACACCTGCAATGCAGTGATACCCCTGAGGGTATTCAAAAGGAGGTAATTCTTTGGTTTCTTTTGCTGCCATTTTCTATTTCTCAATCAACTTTAACACTGCATTTGCCGCTTGTTGGTCGGCATCTTTGCGGATCCAATGATGCATTTCCGCAAACTTATCCAACATAGTTTGGTTATCCGATGCCAGTAAGTTGGAGACTTCTGCAAACAAGTTTTCAGGTGTACACGCTTCTTGTAAGTACTCTTTAACCAACTCACTATCAGAGAGAATATTGGGCAACGATACATACTGAGTTTTTAACAATCGCTTGGCCAAAAACGCAGTGAAAGCATTCACTTTGTACCCCACCACCATTGGGCGCTTAAGTAACATGCATTCGAGCGCCACGGTACCCGAGGCCAGCATGACCGCATCTGAGGCGGTAATGACATTTCGCGCGGTATCATCCACCAGTTTGAAATCCAACTCTGGCGCGTACTCTTTCCACGCTTGTTCAAACTGCTCGCGACGTTTTTGGTTGACTAGCGCGACAACAAACCCCAGATCTGGGAATACCTGTTTGAGTTTCTTACATGTTTCAATGAATGGCTGTGATAGCATTTTCAGCTCACTACCACGGCTTCCTGGCAGCACTGCCAGCCATTGCTTATCTTGTTCCAACCCGAGCAACTCACGGGCTGGTGCTTTGTCTGATTCCAACGGAATAGCATCGGCGAGCGTATGGCCAATAAACTCACAAGGGACATTAAATTTGTCGTAAAACGCTTTTTCGAAGGGCAGAAATGCCAATACCAAATGGGTGGCTTTCGCGATTTTGAAAATGCGTTTTTGACGCCAAGCCCATACCGAAGGACTCACATAATGCACCGTTTTAATGCCGGCGTTTTTCAGATCTAACTCAAGGCGTAAGTTAAAGTCTGGCGCGTCTATACCGACAAATACATCAGGAGGATTTTCGGTAAAGTAACGCACCAGTTCCGCTTTCACTCTCAGTAAGCGAGGTAAGCGCCCCAAGACTTCCACCAGCCCCATCACCGCCAACTCTTCCATATCAAACAGCGACTGGCAGCCTTGAGCGATCATCTTTGGCCCACCGATACCAACAAATTCTGCATCAGGATGAACGGCTTTGATTGCTTTGATAAAGCCTTCACCTAGCGTATCACCAGAGAGCTCTCCAGCGACGATTCCAATACGCAATGGCTTGTTGCTCATGGTTTACTGACCTTTTTTGTTCCACGCTAAAAACACAAAAAGACCGCCATCAGAGACGGCGATCTTTTGTACAGTATGTCAAATCCGGACGATTAGCGAATAATGCCACGCTGTGATTTTTCCAAAAACTCCAAAAACAGCTTAACCGCTGGAAACGCTTCCGTCTCTTTCGCGATTTCTTCTTTTGCCGCTTCTAGGGTTAAACCACTGCGGTAAAGCGTTTTGTATGCACGGCGAATAGCAAGAATTTCTTTCTTCTCAAAGCCACGGCGCTTCAAACCTTCCACATTGATGCCAAACGGTGCGCAGTGATTACCTTGTGCCATCACATAAGGCGGCACATCTTGAACCACAATAGAACCGCCACCCAGCATACAGTGATCACCGATATGACAGAACTGGTGAATCGCAGACATACCACCGACAATCGCTTGGTTACCGACTTTGACGTGTCCAGCTAATGTTGCATTGTTAGCAAAAATACAGCGGTCGCCGATAACACAGTCGTGAGCAACGTGCGCATTGATCATAAACAAGTTATCACTACCAACGATGGTAATACCTTTGTCTTGTACGGTGCCACGGTGCATGGTGACACTTTCACGAATGGTGTTTCGATCGCCAATAATAAGCTGCGTATCCTCACCTGCAAATTTGAGGTCCTGACACGCTTCACCAATTGATGCAAACTGGAAAATGCGGTTTTCTTTACCAATTTTGGTTGGTCCTTTCACCACAACATGAGAAAGCAGTTCCGTGCCTTCGCCAATTTCAACTTTGCTATCCACATAGCAAAAAGGACCAATTTTAACGTTGGCACCTATCACAGCGCCTTCTTCTACCACCGCTGTTGGGTGGATTTGCGCAGTTGCATCAATCATATTAAAACTCTCTACGAGCACATTTCAGTTCAGCAGAACAAACAACGTCACCATCCACTTTCGCCACACCGGTGAAAGCGGCAATACCGCGACGCTCTTTAATGAATTCGACTTCGATGATAAGTTGGTCACCGGGTACAACTGGTTTACGGAACTTAGCACCATCAACGCTGGCGAAGTAATACAGCTCGTTCTCAGAAGGAGCACCAAACGATTTAAATGCCAATAAACCGGTTGCCTGAGCCATGGCTTCAAGAATCAGAACACCAGGGAAGACCGGAAGTTGCGGGAAATGACCTGTAAACTGAGGCTCGTTAACCGACACATTTTTAATCGCATGAAGATATTTTTCTTCTTGGAAATCTACGACACGGTCGATCAGCAAGAATGGGTAGCGATGAGGAAGTAGCTCTTGAATTTCAGAGATATTCATCGTTTTCTTTTCAGTAGTCAAAGTCTTATTCCTATATTAATTCTTGGAAATATAGCGCGTCATTATAGAAGAAAAAGACTCGCTGTTGGCGAGCCTTTTGCAAGAAATTGGAATTAATCTTCCTTTTTCTGCTCGACGATTTTCTCAATCGCCTTCAAACGCTTATTCATTTCTTCAATGCGATGGACGCGAGCTGCGGTTTTACGCCACTCTTTATTGGTTTGCAACGGAATACCTGAAGAATAGACACCTTTTTCTTCGATGCTGCGCATCACCATGCCCATACCAGTGATATTGACACCGTCAGCAATGGTAATGTGACCGTTGATCACCGATGCTCCACCAATCGCGCAATACTTACCAATGGTAGTACTGCCGGCGACTACTGTACCACCAGGCATCACGGTACCATATCCGATGTGCACGTTGTGTGCGATTTGCAGTTGGTTATCCAACACCACGTTATCTTCAATGATCGTATCATCAAGCGCACCGCGGTCGATGGTGGTACATGCTCCAATCTCCACACGGTTTCCGATACGCACGGAACCCAACTGTGGGATTTTAATCCACTCGCCACGGTCATTTGCATAACCAAAACCATCCGAACCAATCACGGTGCCCGCTTGGATTAAACAGTCCGCACCAATTTGAACTTGATGGTAGATGGTGACATTAGCCCACAACTTGGTATTTTGACCTATTGTGGCATTTTTACCGATAAAGCAACCCGCGCCGATGACGACGTTATCGCCAAGCGTCACTCCTGTTTCGATCACTGCATTTGCGCCGATAGAAACGTTCTCACCCAATACCGCGTCAGCAGCAATTACTGCCGACGACGCAATGCCATCCGCCGGTTTTGGTGTGGTGTCTAAGGCTTGCGCGACTTTAGCAAAAGCAACATAAGGGTCGTCGACCACAAGAACGTGACCAGAACAATGCTTACGTTGATCTGCCTTGAGCATCACAACCGTCGCCTTACACTCGGCTAAATGTACTGCGTATTTTGGATTAGAAAGAAACGTGACGTCTCCTTCACCCGCTTTATCCATTGGAGCCACACGCGAAACGCAAACCGTTTCATCTCCGTGCAACTCTCCCCCGGTAATTTTTGCTAATTCAGCTAATGTCAGTGTCATCATAAGAATAATTATTTAATTGATTTAATCACTTTCTCAGAGATATTGTACTCAGGCTTACCATATTGTAGTGCAGTGATGTCGATGACCATGTCGTAGCCTTCTTTCTCTGCAACCACTTTGACGGCATCTTGAATCACTTTAAACAGTTTTTGTTTCTCTTCCGCTTCGCGACGCGCGCTCGCTTGCTCTAGTGCTTGAGCTTTGATCTTGTACTTGCTGTCTAGCTGACCAATCTCGATGCGCAGTTTTTCAACCTCTTCTTGACCTAAAAGCTCGCCATCGCGTTTTAGCTTTTCGATCTTAGTCTTAGCTTCCGCCTGAATCGCTTGCAGTTCAGCGGCTTTGTCTTTGAACTCTTCCTGCATTTTCTGCAATACCACTTCACGCTGTGGCAATGCTTGGAAAACTTGCGCTGTGTTGATGTAAGCAACTTTCTGCGCAGCTTCAGCTGCTGTTGCAAACATAGAAGAACTTAGTACTAGAAGGCCAACACCAGCCGCTTTGATCATTTTGTTCAAAATCATTTCCTCTGTTTTAGAAGGTTCTGCCGATTGTGAAAGTGAAGAATTCTTCGTCGTCACCTTCGTAAATATTAATAGGTTTCGCTAACGAGAAGACCAAAGGCCCCATCGGCGACATCCATTGCAACGCCACACCGTAAGAAGAACGGTAATTGGTTGGATCGGAGTAATCGTAGTAGTACTGATTGCCGTAATCGGCACCGGATTTACGGTAGTCAAATTCCGTATCCCAAACGCTCGCCATATCATAGAAAATACTGGTACGGATTTGGCTACGCGCTTCATCAGACGCAAATGGGGTTGGAACGATCAACTCAATACTGGCCAGTGCAATGGCATTACCACCCACTGAATCATCCGTTGCGGTATCCGAACCGTTATTTGAACCACTGTAGTCACGATAAACCGCTTTCGGGCCTGCTGAGTTCGAACCGAAGCCACGTAAGGTGGTAAAACCGCCTGCGTAATAGTTTTCATAGAATGGGAACAAGTTGTCATTGCCATCCGTTTGACCATAACCATTACCGTAACCCAAGCGACCACGGAACAACAAAGTGAACTCATGTTTCTTCGTTAACGGAACATACTGTCTCACATCGTACTGCATTTTGAAGTACTGAACGTCAGAGCCAGGTACGGTCATCTTGTAAAATGCACGCTGATGGTTACCTGCGGTTGGGAAGTAACCACGGTTCAGGTTGTTACGCGTCCACGACAGTGTGACATCAAAGTCATTGGTGTTTAAAGCCCCATCAGAGTCAATATTCGACGCTTGTGCTTGTAGGAATTGTTCTACCTGTAAGTAAGGTGACAAGTTACCGATCTTGTTGTGGGTATAACCCACACCAATTTCGAAACGGTTCAACTCATCGAAGGGGAAGCCCCATGTCAAGTTGGCCCCATAACTTTCATTGGTATAGTCAACAATGCCCGCTTCAGATGCTTCAAACTCGTTGTAGAAGATCTTACCGCCTAAGCTCACACCATCGAGGTTCCAGTATGGGTCACGATAATCTAAGCTCACGTTCTTTTGGTAATCGTTCATCATCGCGCTGATACCAACGCGGTTTCCGCTACCCAAGAAGTTGTCTTGCTGCAAACCAACCTGGAAGCTCACGCCCGATTCAGTACCGTAACCAATACCAAAGTTCACGCTACCTGAGTTTGCTTCTTTTACGTTGTAAACAAGATCTACTTGGTCTTCGCTGCCCGGTACACGAACGGTTTGCACATCCACCGTTTCAAAGAAACCGAGACGATTCAAACGCGTTTTACCCGTTTCAATTGCTTTTGAGTTCAGCCAGCTACCTTCCATTTGACGCATTTCACGACGCAACACTTCATCACGTGTTGAGTTGTTACCGGTAAAGCGGATATCACGAACATAGATACGGTTACCAGCTTCAACGTGAACAACCAGTGAAACTTGTTTGTTCTCATCGTCAAATTCAGGAATCGTGCTCACTTTAGGGTAAGCGTAACCTGCTTCACCCAATACACGTTTGATGTTTTCTTCAAGCGTAGTGACGGCAGAACCGTTATACGTTTCACCCGCTTCGAAAGGCACGAGAGCCTTAAACTCTTCCTCTTTGCCAATCAGTTCACCGCGGAAGTTAACCTCTTTGACGCTATACGGTTCGCCCTCATCCAGCACGAGAGTGATATAAACACCCTTCTTGTCCGGTGAAATAGCCACTTGAGTCGATTCCACATTGAACTTTAAGTAACCTCGGTCAAGGTAGAAAGAGCGCAACGCTTCAATATCACCAGACAGTACTTGTTTCTGGTACTTCTCGTCAGCAAGGAAGTTCCACCAAGGCACATCCACGTTCAAGTTAAAACGAGAAAGTAGCTCCTCATCAGAGTAAACGGTATTGCCGATAAAGTTGATTTGCTGAATTTTGGCAGATACGCCTTCAGTGAAGACAAATTTTAAATCGGCACGATTACGTGGCAATGGCGTCACAACCGCTTTTACTGTTGCGTTGTATTTGCCCACGCTGTAATAGAAATCTTCGAGACCTTTCTCAATATTGCTGATGGTCGTTCGATCAAGCGCCTCGCCCTCACGGATACCTGAAGCATCAAGGTTCTGTTGAAGCTGTTCTTCTTTGATCGCTTTGTTACCAGAAAACGAAATACTCGCGATCGTTGGTCGCTCTTTCACTTGCACTATCAGCACATCGCCATCACGGAGAACTTTGACATCCTCAAAGTTACCTGATGCGTATAACGCCTTAATGATTGCCGATACGTCTTTTTGTTCAACCGTATCACCCACGCGGACGGGCATTTTAAGCAATGCAGCACCGAGTGCTACACGCTGTAGTCCTTCAATTTTAATGTCTTGTACAACAAAGTTTTGGGCTCCGTTTGCGGACACGCTGGTTGCCAATAATGTTGCGAACAGAATCTGCTTGATCGCCATAATTGTTTTAATTATTCCTTGCTACTGCTCTTTGTCTCTGAACCATCACAGACGAGTAAAATCATTAAATAATGCCAACGCCATCAGTGAAAAAATCACTGCACCGCCGATGCGGTATCCCATTTCCTGAATTTTCTCAGGCACTGGGCGTCGGATGACTGCCTCAATGGCAAAAAACAACAGATGTCCACCATCTAACATTGGAAGTGGCACTAAGTTAATTATCCCTAAGTTGATACTGATAAGGGCAAGAAAGCCAAGAAAGTAGACTAAACCATAGTCTGCTGTGGCACCTGCGCCTTTGGCAATAGAGATCGGCCCGCTTAGGTTATTTAAACCCACATCACCAGTTATCAGCTTCTTCAGCATGCTAATGGTCAGATCGATAACTTGCCCAGTTTTCTCAACGGCTTTGGCTACAGATTCGAATACACCAAATTGGAGATCGAAGCGATAACTTTCCGGCCATTCTGCGACTTCTGGAGCAATACCTGCAAAACCGATCACACTACCATCAGACAAAGAACGGCTGTCTGGTGTTAATGTGAGCACTTGCCTCTGCCCAGCACGCTCAACTTCAACGGACAACGATTTAGAAGGATTCGAACGAATCCACTCTACAACATCATCCCACTGTTCAATTGGTTGTTGATCGATGGACACTAATCGGTCACCGTTCACTAAGCCCGCTTTTTCTCCTGCGCCGCCCTGAGAAACATTGGCTAAACGCGTGAAAATTTCGGGTGAAAAAGGACGAAAACCGAGTGACAACATCGCTGACTCTTTTTCAGGGTCAAACTTCCAATTGGAAATATCCAACATCACCGTGCGTTCGGAGCCTATTTCCTCGGAAGGCGCTACCGTAACCGCCATCTGAGCATCACCAATATGAGAAATCAACTGCATGTTGACCGATTCCCAATCGGGAGTTTTGATACCTGAAATGGCTTTTAGTTCCATTCCGGTTTCAATTCCCGCTTCAGCGACAATAGAGTTTGAGGTCACAGAGCCAATCACAGGTTTGACGGCTGGTATACCGATGAGAAAGACCAACCAGTAGGCAAAAATCGCAAACAAGAAGTTAAATATCGGCCCTGCAGCTACGATGGAAGTACGCTTCCATAACGGTTTGCTATCAAAAGCATATTGACGGTCATCGTCATTGAGTTCATCAACGCGTCCATCCAGCATTTTGACGTAGCCCCCTAAAGGAATCACGGAAATACTGTACTCGGTGCCGTCTTGGCCGACCTTACTCCAAATGGATTTACCGAAGCCAATTGAAAACTTCTCTACTTTCACGCCACAGCGGCGTGCGACCCAAAAGTGGCCAAACTCGTGCACGGCCACCAAAATGCCCAGCGCAACGATAAAGGAGACTAGGTTCCACAAGATATCTGTCATTGTGCACGCTCTCTAACAACTTCATCGGCTAATGTTCTTGCCATTCTATCGAGCTCTAATAAGCTTTCCAAGCTATCTAGGCCGGATGCTAACGACTGTTTACATACTTGGTTTAAAACTGAGTCATTCACCCGAGCGATATCTGTAAATTTAATTTGGCGAGCAAGAAATGCCGCCACCGCCACTTCATTGGCTGCATTGAGCGTCGTTGTTGCATGCTGACCTAAGTAACACGCCTCAATCGCTAGTGCCAAACACGGGTAACGTTCGAAGTCAGGTTGTAGGAAAGTGAGTTCGCCAATTTGCGTGAAATCCAACGGTTTCACACCTGCTTTAACGCGTTCGGGGTAAGAGAGGGTTAACGCTATCGGCGTCGCCATATCTGGCTCGCCCATCTGAGCCAACACCGAGCCATCGAGATATTGCACCATCGAATGGATCACTGACTGGGGATGAATGATCACTTTAAGCTGATCTCTGCTGGCATTAAATAACCATTTGGCTTCGATATACTCTAAGCCTTTATTCATCATTGTCGCAGAATCAACCGAAATTTTTGGCCCCATCGACCAGTTAGGATGCGCAATCGCCTGCTCTGGTGTCACGGCTTCTAATTCGGCCACATCAGTGTAACGAAACGGCCCGCCAGACCCTGTCAATAAAATATGACTCACCCCTTGAGACGCTAAGTCACAGCGACCAAGGTTGCCCTGAACGGTTTGAGGTAAACATTGAAAAATGGCGTTATGTTCACTATCCACAGGCAACAACTGAGCGCCTGATTTTTCGACTTCATCAATAAACAGCTGCCCAGACATGACTAAGGCTTCTTTATTCGCCAGCAAAATTCGTTTGCCTGCTTTGACTGCCGCCATGGTAGGGACTAGACCTGCCGCGCCAACAATCGCGGCCATCACGCTGTCTACCTGCTCAAGCGTAGCGACATAGCAAAGTGCCTCTTGTCCGCCAAGAACTTGTGTGTTGGGAGCCAAGACGGCAAGCGCCATTTTAAGACGCAGCGCAGCTTCTTTATTGGCCATAACAGCGTATTCCGGCTGCCATCGTTGGCAAAGTTGCTGCATTTTCTCCACATTTGAATCTGCAGCCAAGGCAACCACAGAAAACTTATCTGGGTTTTGTTCAATGACTTTTAGAGTGCTTGCACCAATTGAGCCTGTTGCACCTAGAATCGTTAGCTTTTGCATAACTGTTGACCGAATAGAGAAACAAAAGGGGAAACGGCATCATCTCCCCTTATAAATATCAGAACAAGAAATAAAGAAGAGCAAAAATCGGAAATGCGGCAGTAAGGCTATCGATTCGGTCAAGGATACCGCCATGACCAGGAATGATATTACTGCTGTCTTTGATGCCCGACTCTCGCTTAAACATACTTTCGACAAGGTCTCCAAGCACCGAAATAACCACGGTGGCAAGCGTAATCAAAACCATGTGTAGTGGACTAGAGAATGGAATGTCAAACCAACCAGAGAAGAACCAACCAACAACAATGGCAGTAATTACACCACCAATAAGGCCTTCAATGGTTTTATTTGGACTCACTTTAGGTGCCATTTTACGCTTACCCAACGTTTTACCAGCGAAATAGGCACCGCTGTCTGCAGCCCAAACCAAGAGACACACAAACATCACCAGTTTTGCACCAAAATAAGGGGCACTTTCAATATCAACGGCGCGTAATAAAATCACGCTCCACATAAAAGGGATAAGGGTAAGCAAGCCAAAAAGGTGACGTAGAGATTTGTGACCTTGCCAACTCTGTGTGGATTTAGGATAAGTGATGGCCAAAGCACTGGCATAGAGCCACCAGATACTGCCTGCAGCTAGCATAAGATAGTGCGGCAGGCCAATTTGGTTCAGACTGGCAGAATCAGCTTCAATCCAGAAAAAACTGCCGATCGTCACAACAACCGCTGGCAGCATGGCTTTGATACGAGACTTTGCCTCAACAAATTGAGTCCACTCCCAAAAACCCAAAAAAGTCACGGCGGTCAGCGCTGCGATAAAAAGTGGTAGAGATAATTCAAAAATCCCCAGAATTACCAAAGGTGCAAGAATTAGTGCAGTAATTATTCTTTGTTTCAAACTCATTGATCCTTATTGAGCACTCATCAGGGCCTTGATTTGCTCGCCAGTACAACCAAAACGGCGCTCGCGATTTACAAACCATGTGATCGCCTCAATCAGGCTTTCTTCACCAAAATCAGGCCAAAATACGGGCGTAAAGTACATTTCAGCATAAGCCATTTGCCACAACATAAAATTACTAATGCGGCATTCTCCACTTGTGCGAATGAGCAGGTCCACTTCTGGCAGATCTGACATGGTCAGATGCTTAGCAATGTCGTTTTCCGTAATGCCCTCAGCCGACAACTCACCAAGTGCCACTTGCTGCGCCACTTTTTGTACGGCCTGAGTGATATCCCATTTGCCACCGTAGTTAGCAGCAACATTAATCACCATACCTGTGTTACTTGCTGTTAGCTCTTGTGCTTCTACAATCTTTTTTTGCAAACGTTCGCTAAAACGTGAGGTATCACCGATGATGCGTAAACGCAGGTTGTTCTTATGTAATTTCTTCACTTCGCTAGACAGTACGGTGATGAACAGTTCCATCAACAATCCGACTTCCTCTTCAGGACGACGCCAGTTTTCACTACTAAAAGCAAACAACGTAATGGCTTGGATATTCAGTTTCGATGCAGCTGCGATGGTTTTACGAACGGCGCTAACCCCTTTTTTATGTCCGAAGACGCGAGGTTGACCCTTAGATTTAGCCCAGCGACCATTGCCGTCCATAATAATGGCAATATGCTTAGGAAGAGATTCGGTGAAGAGTTGAGAATTTTGCATAAAGAGTTAACTGAGTTCCATCAGTTGGATAGAGTAACACAAAAAAACGCTGTGCTGCGAACACAGCGTTTTCCAACAGTGATGTGAATGGAAATATTAAACTTCCATCAACTCTTTTTCTTTTGCCGCAAGAACGTCGTCGATCTTCTTCACTGCAGCATCAGTAAGTTTTTGAATTTCGTCTTGCGCTTTACGATCTTCATCTTCTGAAATTTCTTTTTCTTTCAGTAGCGCTTTAAGATCGCTGTTTGCGTCGCGACGGATGTTACGAACTGCGACACGACCACCTTCAGCTTCACCACGAACGATTTTAACTAGGTCTTTACGACGTTCTTCTGTTAGCGGTGGAAGTGGAACGCGAATAACAGTGCCTGCAGACATTGGGTTTAGACCAAGGTCAGACATCATGATCGCTTTTTCAACTTTCTGAGTTAGCTCTTTATCAAAAACAGTGATAGCCAGTGTACGCGCATCTTCCGCAATTACGTTCGCCACTTGAGTTAACGGCGTTGCTGCGCCGTAGTAATCTACAGAGATACCAGACAGCAGACTTGGGTGCGCACGACCAGTACGAACTTTAGACAGGCTGTTTTTAAGCGCTTCAACACTTTTTTCCATGCGCTCTTGCGCGTCTTTTTTAATATCGTTAATCACGGTTTCACCTTAAAAATGTCGTCTTTCTACTAGAAAGCTTGTTCGGGGTTCGTTTACGCCATTGCTTTATCTGCAATGGCATATTAACAGCTTAGGCGGTAATTAGCGTACCTTCAGCTTCACCCATCACCACGCGGCGCAAAGCACCCGGCTTGTTCATATTAAATACGCGGATTGGCATTTTGTGGTCACGTGCCAATGTAAATGCTGCCAAATCCATCACTTTCAGTTCTTTTTCAAGAACATCGGTGTAAGAAAGCTTATCATACAGCTCTGCGTCTGGGTTGGCTACCGGGTCAGCAGTAAATACGCCATCCACTTTAGTCGCTTTTAGAACGACATCCGCTTCAATCTCAATACCACGTAGGCAAGCAGCAGAATCCGTAGTGAAGAATGGGTTGCCAGTACCTGCAGCAAAGATAACCACTCGACTTTGACGAAGTTCACGAATGGCGTCAGCCCAATTGTAGTCGTCGCATACACCCTTTAAAGGGATAGCTGACATCACACGAGCGTTAACGTAAGCACGGTGTAGCGCATCGCGCATCGCTAGGCCGTTCATCACCGTTGCCAGCATCCCCATGTGGTCACCCACAACACGGTTCATGCCTGCTTGCGCTAAACCAGCACCACGGAACAAGTTACCGCCACCGATAACCACACCGACTTGTACACCAAGTTCTACTAATTCTTTTACTTCCTGAGCCATACGGTCAAGTACAGTAGGATCAATACCAAAACCTTCTGAGCCTTGCAGAGCTTCGCCACTCAGTTTTAACAGAATACGTTGATACGCTGGTTTAGGGTTAGTCGTCATGGAGTACACCTTACAAAAGAGAGTTGTTGGTTAACAGTCATGAATTGAGATTAGGGAAGAGCGTGGTGAGGAATGACTTTCTCACTCTCATTTCGTCACTGGCTAATACAAAAGTCAGTGTTCAATCCCAATTCATCACGGCTAAAATTTACCGCTTATTCGTAAAAAGACCGCAGCCTTGGCTACGGTCTAATCTTTGCACAATCTCTAAGGATTAACCTTTTTGAGCCAGTGCAACTTCTTCTGCGAAGCTTAGGCCTTCAGCTTTCTCGATACCTTCACCAACTTCTAGGCGAACGAAAGTAACAACAGAAGCGCCACGCTCTTTAAGGATTTCAGCAACAGATTTCTTAGGTTCCATTACGAATGGTTGACCAGTCAGAGAAACTTCGCCAGTGAATTTCTTCATGCGGCCTTCAACCATTTTCTCTGCGATTTCTTTTGGCTTACCTTCGTTCATAGCGATTTCTACTTGAACTTCACGCTCTTTCGCTACAACGTCAGCTGGTACGTCTTCTGGGTTCACGTATTCTGGGCGAGAAGCCGCAACGTGCATTGCGATGTGTTTTAGAGTTTCAGCATCACCTTCACCAGCAACAACAACACCGATTTTCTCACCGTGACGGTAAGAAGCTAGCGCAGTACCTTCAACGAACTGAACGCGACGGATGTTGATGTTTTCACCGATCTTAGCAACTAGAGCAACACGCTCTTCTTCGAATTTAGCTTGTAGCTCTTCGATAGACGCTTTAGATGCCAATGCTTCAGCTGCAACTTTGCCAGCGAATGCAGTAAAGTTACCGTCTTTAGCAACGAAGTCAGTCTGACAGTTTACTTCAAGAAGAACTGCAACACCGTTTTCTTCTTTGATGAAGATTGCGCCTTCAGCTGCAACGTTACCAGCTTTCTTAGCTGCTTTCGCTGCGCCAGACTTACGCATGTTTTCAATTGCTAGTTCAACGTCGCCGTTAGTTTCAACAAGCGCCTTCTTACATTCCATCATACCTGCGCCAGTACGTTCGCGCAGTTCTTTTACTAGAGCAGCAGTAACAGCCATTCTCTATTCCTCAGTTAATTCTGGATACGGTAAAAATCAGGGGCCAGTATTTCGGCCCCTGATGCTAACTATAACTTAGTTTATGCGACAAACAGGTTGCACATGGACTAAGTGTGACACAGAGCCGCGATTATTCAGCTTCTACGAAACCGTCTTTCTCAGCTACAGCTGCAACGTCTTTGTTACGGCCTTCAGTTAGAGAAGATGCCGCAGCGTTCAGGTATAGTTGAACTGCGCGGATAGCGTCATCGTTACCTGGGATGATGTAATCAACGCCGTCTGGGTTAGAGTTTGTATCAACTACTGCGAATACTGGAATGCCCAGGTTGTTCGCTTCTTTGATAGCAATGTGCTCGTGATCAGCATCGATTACGAATAGAGCGTCTGGAAGACCACCCATATCTTTGATACCACCAAGAGACTTCTCTAGCTTCTCCATTTCGCGAGTGCGCATTAGAGCTTCTTTCTTAGTAAGCTTGTCGAAAGTACCGTCAGTAGACTGAACTTCAAGCTCTTTTAGACGTTTGATTGACTGACGAACAGTTTTGTAGTTAGTCAGCATACCACCCAACCAACGGTTGTTTACGTAGTACTGGTTGCTTGCGATTGCAGCTTCTTTAACAGCTTCAGATGCAGCGCGCTTAGTACCTACGAAAAGAACTTTACCTTTTTTCTCGCCAACTTTAACTAGCTCAGCTAGAGCTTCGTTGAACATTGGTACAGTTTTTTCTAGGTTGATGATGTGAACGCGGTTACGAGCGCCAAAGATGAATGGCTTCATTTTTGGGTTCCAGTAACGAGTTTGGTGACCGAAGTGTACACCCGCTTTCAGCATATCGCGCATTGATACAGTTGCCATTTTAAAATCCTCTATGGGGTTAGGCCTCCACATCCCCCATGTATCCGACCCTAGCCTAATCGCTGGGCACCCCGGAACATGTGTCGGAATGTGTGTGATTTAAAGAAAAAGTGTTTTTGGAAGAAGCCTGCTTCGCCATTAAGTTTCTCTTAACGAAGAGAACAGTCCTCATTTCCGGCGCGCTTTATACCATATTTTGCCCATTGAAGGCAAAAAAAAATGCATTTAGCCATGAAGCCAAACGAATGCAACCCATAAAAAATAGCCCTGGATAGGCTCTCGTTTTTCAGACAAATACACATTCTCATTTCTTCCTGTTAGAATGCCGCATCAGCACACTCTGATGTGCCCCCGAATTAAGTAGAGAAAGCCAATGTCAATTAAGATTAAAACTACTCAGCAAATTGAGCGCATGAGAATTGCCGGTAAACTGGCCGCAGAAATCCTGGAAATGATTGAGCCATACATCAAGGAAGGGGTGACAACGGATGAACTGAATCAGATTTGTCACGATTACGCTCTAGAAAAAGGTGCTTACTCTGCGCCATTGGATTACCACGGTTTTCCTAAATCGATTTGCACGTCAATCAACCACATTGTTTGTCACGGCATTCCAGCATCAAAAGATGAAATCGGCAGCAACGGCCAAATGAAACCTGCGATTTTGAAAAATGGCGACATCGTTAACGTTGATATCACGGTGATCATTCCTGATGACGAGAAAGCCGATCTCTCGCTTCGTCCTCAAGGTTTCCACGGTGATACATCAAAAATGTTCCTCGTTGGCGATGTTTCTCCAGCCAACAAACGCCTATGCATGGTGGCACAAGAAGCCCTGTACATTGGTATGCGTCAAGTCAAACCGGGTGCGACCGTGGGTGATATTGGTACCGCGATCGAGAAATACATCAAAGACAATAATAAAAACAACCCACGCAATAAGTTCTCTATTGTGAAAGATTTCTGTGGTCACGGCATTGGTGATGAGTTCCACGAAGAACCTCAAGTCGTTCATTACCGCAATAGCGATCGTCGTGTGTTAAAAGAAGGCATGTGTTTTACTATCGAGCCGATGATCAATGCAGGTAAATTCGGTTGTACTGTCGATGCTGAAGATGATTGGACGGTTTACACTGGTGACGGTAAAAATTCAGCACAGTGGGAACACACGATTCTCGTCACTAAAGACGGTTGTGAAGTGCTCACTCTGCGCAGTGAAGAATCCATCCCTCGCCTTATGAAGAATATCTAATCCCATCGGATCATTTCGTTTTTCTATCCCCGCCTATGCGGGGATATTTTTTATCAGTCGCAACTCTGTTACATTCTTTAGCAGATAACGATTGCACGGATAGCAAACTATGGCTTTTCAATCTCCACTCACCTTCAATGACGAACAACTGACGGTTGCCCAACTTAAATCACAGCTCGATCTTTTTGCCAATGAGCAGAAACAAGCGTTTCTTAACCATCATCCGGTGACAGACTTAGTGCTCTCACGCGCGGAATACATGGATCTGCTATTGACCCGTCTTTGGCGCTACTACGGGTTTAGCGAAATTCACAATATTTCCTTGGTCGCGGTAGGGGGATATGGCCGAGGTGAGCTTCACCCGCTATCCGACATCGATATACTGGTGCTCTCTAAACACAAACTACCCAGCGAGTTAGAGGCCAAACTGAGCGAGTTCATCACTTTACTTTGGGATTTGCGCTTAGAAGTGGGTCATGCTGTCCGTACGGTTGAAGAGTGCGCAGCAATAGGCCGCGAAGATTTGACCGTCGCCACTAACCTGCAGGAAGCTCGATTGTTGTGCGGCAGTGAAAACACCTTCCAAGATTTGAAAAAAGTGGTGCTCTCTGACTCCTTCTGGCCCAGTGAGACCTTCTACCGTGCCAAGATTCAAGAGCAGCGCGAGCGCCATGCTCGTTATCACGATACCACTTACAATTTGGAGCCCGACATAAAATCGACACCGGGTGGATTACGCGACATTCATACCTTAAGTTGGGTAGCGCGTCGTCATTTTGGTGCCACTTCGCTGCTTGAAATGAGCCGCTATGGTTTTCTGACCGATGCCGAGTATCGCGAACTGGTTGAATGCCAAGATTTTCTATGGCGAGTGCGTTTTGCGCTACACATCGAGCTAAAACGTTATGACAATCGATTGACCTTCGCCCATCAAATACAGGTCGCTGAACATTTGGGCTTTAAAGGTGAAGGAAACCGCGGCATTGAAATGATGATGAAGGAGTTCTACCGCACACTACGCCGTGTTGCGGAGCTCAATAAGATGCTGCTCAAGCTGTTTGACCAAGCCATCATTAACGGCGGGGAAACCGAGCCTGCGATCATCATCAATGAAGATTTTCAACGCCGAGGCCGTTTAATCGAGGCGCGTAAACCGGCATTGTTCCAAGCACGTCCAGAAACCATTCTTGATATGTTTTTGCACATCGCCAACGATTCCACCATCGACAGTGTCAGCCCGCCAACGCTACGCCAATTGCGCACCGCTCGCCGCCGTTTGAACAAATTTCTTCATACCATTCCGGAAGCGCGTGAAAAATTTATGGAGCTGGTTCGTCACCCGAATGCACTTCATCGAGCCTTTAGCTTAATGCATAAGCTTGGGGTACTCGCCGCTTATTTGCCTCAATGGAGTCAGATTGTCGGGCAGATGCAGTTTGACCTTTTCCACGTCTATACCGTGGATGAACATAGTGTGCGACTGCTCAATCACATTAACACCTTTAGTTATGCGAAGAATCACGACAAACACCCCATCTGTTGTGAGCTTTATCCAAGGCTGCAAAAGAAAGAGTTATTGATTCTTGCCGCGATTTTTCATGACATCGGCAAAGGACGTGGCGGCGATCACTCAGAAATTGGCGAGAAGGAAGCGTACGATTTCTGTATTGAACACGGTCTTTCCAAGCCCGAAGCCAAACTGGTTTCTTGGCTGGTGCGACACCATCTGCTGATGTCGGTCACGGCTCAGCGTCGCGACATTTATGACCCCGAGGTGATCACTGAGTTTGCCAAACAAGTACGCGATGAAGAACGTTTGGAATACTTGGTTTGCCTAACCGTCGCAGACATTTGTGCCACCAACCCAGAGCTTTGGAACAGTTGGAAACGCACCTTGCTAGCGGAGCTGTTTTATTCCACCCAAAGAGCCTTACGACGTGGATTAGAAAATCCAGTCGACGTGCGTGAGCGTATTCGTCACAACCAACAACTCGCTTCGGCTTTGCTGCGTAAAGAAGGCTTTACCGCGCGTGAAATCGAAGTATTGTGGCAACGTTTCAAAGCGGATTATTTCCTGCGCCACACTCATAAACAGATCGCCTGGCATTGCGAACATATTCTGCGTATGGACAACCCTGAGCAGCCTTTAGTGCTCATGAGTAAAAAGGCCACTCGTGGCGGCACCGAGGTTTTTGTCTACACCAAAGATCAACATGCGCTCTTTGCCACCGTGGTGGCAGAGCTAGACCGTCGTAATTTTAACGTGCATGACGCACAGATCATGAGCAGCAAAGACGGTTACGTACTGGATACCTTTATGGTACTCGACCAACACGGCCAAGCAATCGACGTCGACAATCACAAAGCGGTCATCAAGCATCTGATGCACGTGCTAACTGATGGTCGCCCCACCAAAGTGAAAACCCGTCGCACGCCTTATAAGTTGCAACATTTCAAAGTGAAAACCAAAGTGGATTTCCTACCCACGAAGAGTAAAAAACGCACCTTGATGGAACTGGTGGCGCTCGATACTCCAGGGCTACTTGCGATTACAGGCGCGACCTTCGCTGATATGGGATTCAACTTACATGGGGCAAAAATCACCACGATAGGTGAACGAGCGGAAGACTTATTTATTCTGACGAGTGAGAATGGCGGACGACTCAGCGAAGAGCAAGAAGTCCAGTTACGCGAAAAACTGATTCACAACATCGCCGAACTCGCCCCTTAAGCTCATCATAAAATTCTGCTTTTGATAAATCCCTCAGCATGCTCTGCTGAGGGATTTTTGCACCAAGGATACCGAGCGCGATCTCGTGCACAACTTAGTCAATTGGTCGGATTATCAGCTATCTACCACATGATTTGACTGCTACATTGAATCTTAACAGTCATACCTAAATAGAGGTCGCTTATGTATCCACACCTCACTGGACTGGGTATTCATGATCCTAGCCAGATTGAACGCTACTCGCTCCGTCAGGAAGCACACAAAGACGTATTAAAAATCTATTTCCACAAGCAAAAAGGCGAGTTTTTTGCCAAAAGCGTGAAATTCAAGTATCCACGACAAGTCAAAAATGTCCTGGTTGATAGCGGTAGTCATCAATATAAAGAAGTCACGGAAATTAATCGCAACCTCACCTTAGTCATTGATGAGCTCAATAAAATCACCAAGCCCCCCAAACAAGAAGATGTGGATATCAAACAAAAGATCCTCACCGATCTGAAGCATCTTGAGAAAGTGGTGGCGAGCAAAATTGCCGAAATTGAAGCGGATCTCGAAAAACTCAAATAAGCGAAGCTCGCCTCATTGGTTTAAAACTGCATAAATGACAAAGGGTTGATAGGACATCAACCCTTTTTACTGTGCTCACCCAATATGAATGCGTTAGTGGCTTGCGGTAAGCAAGGTGCTCGGCCACTCAAAACGTTCAAACAGCTGTTGCCAAACTTTATCGACCTCTGCTCGAATCACCACTTCTTGCTGCGTATACGGATGGACAAATCTGAGTTCAGAGGCGTGCAGCAGCAATCTCGGCGCGTCAAACTCTTCACGGAACAGCTTATTGTGTTTGCCGTCACCATGGGTGGTATCCCCCACGATCGGATGACGAAGATGCGCCATATGGCGACGAAGTTGATGCTTACGACCAGTTTTCGGCTTGAGCTCCATTAACCCATAGCGGGTCGTTGGGAATTTGCCCGTTGAATAAGGGACTTCCACTTTGGCAAGCGGTTTGTAGAACGTAATCGCGTCTTGTGCTTCCTTTTCTTGCGAAGCAAACTTGTCCGCAATCTTGTCCAGTTCGACCTTCAACGCGTAGTCTAGCTCTCCTTCTTCCTCTATCCAGCCGCGCACAATCGCATGGTAGGTTTTGCTCATCTCCTGTCCGGCAAACATGGGCATAACCTGAGATGCAACTTCAGAGGACAGTGCAAAAACCAGCACCCCAGAGGTTGGACGATCCAGGCGATGAAGCGGAAAAACATGCTGACCAATTTGATCGCGCAATGTTTGCATTACAAATTGCGTTTCATGTTTATCCAGCCAACTGCGATGCACAAGCATGCCCGCCGGTTTATTCACGGCCACAAAATAGTCATCCTGATACACAATCTCCAGCATTACTGGCTTACCTCATCAATCGTACGCAAAACACTCAACAACGTTTGTGTATCACGCTGTTCTTTCCAAGCTTCTTCAAAATAAGGGGTGAGCAGAAACCCCTTAGGCAGTGACGCCCCTTGTGCCATCATCTGCTGCATGCGAGCGATGAAGATCCACTGCAACCATTGTTGCGGCGATAACGTGTCGACTGCAAAAGGCATTTCGCTTTGCAACAAGGCAGGCTCTGGGGGTATTTCATCCCACCAGCCAAAACGTTTCAGCTCCAACTCAAGTTGTCGCAATAATCCCGTCAAAGTTGAGGTGTTTGTCATTAATCTTTACATTCCGAACCTTGAATTAGCCGCGAATGATACCATTTATTGAAGAAATAAAGTTAGGACAACATGCTTCATGGATACCATACACACTCTCAGTCAACTCCTTACCGCCAGCGACTGCCAATACGCTATTTATGATTTGGGCCGTCGTATCAATCCAATCAGCCAAGCGCAATTTGCCGAGATAGAAAAAGGCTCAGCGCCTTATCCCTACCCTCTACAACGTAAAGCCAATTTGGCGATTGTGTATTGGAATGAGCAAAAGCAACCATGGATTTGGTTTTTGAAATTTGAACTCGATGAGCGTGGTCTATTGAAACAAGCCGACATCGGCAACTTCATTAAGTTTGTCGTAGAAGCGATGGGAACGCGTTTGTCGCAAGAAATGAGTGAGGAACAGCAACAAAAGTTGGCGAATAATCCTTATACGTTTAAACCTTCTGAAGACAAAATGGCGGTGTTTCATAGCTTGGTGCGCGCACAACTGCAGTTACCGACCAGCCAATATTACCAACACGCCCAAATCTATTTCCAAGGGAAATTGGGTTGGGAGAACTGGCAAACCGTTGGCTTGCAGGGCATTACCGACATCTGTGCTCGATTGGATCAAGAGCAAAATGGCGTGCTAATACGTAAAGCACTGACACACCTTCCTTCAACGCCATTGTATGCTCTGCTCGGAGCTTTAGAGCATGTCACCTTGCCTGAAAAGCTAACGGCCCGCTTAATTGAGCTCACTGAAAGTGAAATCGCCAAGCCACACCCTGATCTGTTTTTGCTCTCCGCGCTGATTCGTGCGCTGTCAGGCGCAGAACAAGCACAAGTGAAACCCTTGCTGAATACACTGCTAGCCAGCCCTAGATTGAGCCATCAGGAAGTGTTGATTGGTATTGCAGGTCGCGCTTGGCATTGGTTGGCCGAAACGGAGGTCGCACAGCTCTTTTTGGTTCGTTTGGCACAAACGGGTAATCAAAACCTGTTCAATCAACTGTTTGCCGACTTAGTGATGCTTCCACAGCTTAGAATGGTGCTACTGCCTCTGCTACACTCCAGCCCATCACCAGAGCTGGCCAATGCACTTTTAAATCTACAACAGGCTACAAAAGGATAAACCATGGTCGGTGATTTGTTTGCCATTTTAGGATTGTGTTTCTTCTGTTTTCTCTTTTGGCAACAACGTCGCCAATCGGAACTGGCCAAGGCTGCGATAGCACGCAAATGCGACCAACTGGAGTTACAACTCATTAGTGTTGCGTTTGGCGGGCACAAATTAAAAACGCCAGAGGGAAGCTGGCGTTGGCATACTGTCTATTTATTTGAATTTTCAGCACTCGGTGACGACTGCTACCAAGGACAACTGATGATGACCGGATTCAGGCCGCTGAACTTTTTCCTGCCACCTCATCGGATGTAAAACGCATTGTCACGAGCGCATTACACTGACTAAGCTGGGTAACATCATAAAAGCCCAGCTTGGTGAGCACTTTGATTGCAGCGATGTTCTGAGGTTTGATGTGTGCCGTTAAGCTCTCCAACTGCAATTCATGCATCGCTTTGGGCACAAACGCCTTCAATGTTTCGCTGGCGATCCCTTTACCCCAGTACGATTTATCAAACATGAACTCCAGTTCAGGTTGACTATCTAAATGCGCGATATAGACATGCCCCATGTATTCGCGATTGTAGTTATCCAATACGGCTCTGGCATGGATCGTTTTATCATTCAATACTTTATCAAACAGAAGCTTGGCATTGGCAACCGTGTATGGACCATTGAGTTGCGCACGATTCTTCGCACAGCAATTTAGCATCACGAATTCGAGCTTTAATGATTCATTGTAAGGAAGGAGCAATGTCCTTCGAGTTACTATGGTCACATTCTATCCTTGATATGGCGATACCGATTTAGCGCGTTGCAAATTCGTTACGCCCAATTGAGAAGCCGAAAAATTAAACCAACTTGAACAAAGAGTTATTGATCCAGATTGTTTTTTAACGTTGTTTATAAAATAGTTATATCGTTCTGACGGTAGAGAGTGTGAAGAGATGACGATAAGAAAAGCCCCGACACTTTCGTATCGGGGCTATGGTCTTACTCGCAGCAGTCCGGCTACTAATAATGCTCCCTGCATCATCCTTAATAGTGGCTGAATCCTTCAGCGAATCCGTACATCGCCTTCCTAGCGGTGTCCTAAATCTTCCTGATAGCTAACCATTCCTGTTAGCGCACATCACTTGTTCCTTGAGCGGTGTCCTTGGTATCGTCCTGATACTGTCCTTGCCTCAATCCTCGAGGTGTCCACGTCATTCCTTTGTCATCAACATCCTATTGATGATTGTTTCCTTACAAGGTCCTTCGCTCCTTGCTTGATTCCTCATCCTGAGCAACCAAATCGTCTTCCTGACGATAACCAAATCCTTGGCGTTTCCTGTTCCGTGTCAGCATCCTTCCGACAAGGTTTAATTTACTCTTTTTCTTGAACGGAGCAATCCACTGGCAAAGAAAAACGCTTGTGCAAACCATTACATCGCATTAACATTCCTTATTAATCATTAAGTTAGGGTTTTTTAATATCCATTCCTCTTACGATGAATTAGCTTTCTCGCACAAGCTGTGTAAGAGATCTCTCACACGCGATTACCGAAATTGCTATTCGCCAAAAACCTTAGTGCCACGTATCATGATAAACATATCGTTATCAGGAAGAAAAAATGTTAACTCAAGATGTCACCAAAGAGCTGGAAGCGGTGCTTGAACAGCTTCAGCAACAAGGAAAAGAGCCCTCTGTCGCGCTCGTGAAAGCACGATTAAAAACATCGGTCCCCATGCCTGCGATCATTGCCGCGATCAAAAGCTGGAAGAGCGCCCAGCGCGTACCGAAGATCGAAGTGGCAAGTCAAACCAATCAAGATGCAGAACGTATTGCCCAACTCGAAGCCACCGTCCTGAAGTTGGCTGCTCGTATCGATGCATTAGAAGCACAGCTAAAAGAGAAAAACCAATGAAGATATGGGTTGATGCCGACGCCTGTCCAAAAGTGATTCGAGAAACCATTGTCCGCGCAGCAGAGCGAACCGGTGTCGAATGCACCTTTGTTGCGAATCACGTTGTACCAGTACCAAGAAGGCCCAACATCCACAGTTTGCAAGTGCCTGCCGGCTTCGACATTGCGGATAACGAGATCGTCAAACGTGTGGAACCAAACGATTTGGTGATTACTTCTGATATTCCGCTCGCCGATGAAGTGATCACCAAAGGCGGACTTGCCTTAAGTTCACGTGGTGAGTTGTATACTAAAGACACCATTAAAGCACGCCTTAACATTCGTGACTTTATGGAAACCATGCGCTCAAGTGGAATCCAAACTGGCGGCCCTGCGGCTCTCTCGCAAACCGAACGCCGCGAATTTGCCAATCATTTGGATCGCATTTTGGCTAAGCGATAATTCGTTATCAAGCTCAGCTCTCGCCTTGGTTCATCCAATACAAAAAGCCTGCGATATTCGCAGGCTTTTGTTTTTTCGAGTCGAGATGTCGAGTTAAGGCTTATGGCGTGTAGTAGGTTGCTGCGCCTGGGCCGACTGGCAAACCAAACACAAATACCCATACGTAGAACAACAAGCTCCAACCCACCATAAAGACGATAGAATACGGCAGCATCACAGAGATCAGTGTACCGATACCCATGTTCTTCATGTAGCGAGTGGCAACAGCAAGGATCAGACCGAAGTAGCTCATCATCGGCGTGATGATGTTCGTTACGGAATCACCGATACGGTATGCCGCTTGAATCGTTTCAGGCGCATAACCCACCAGCATCAACATTGGAACAAAGATCGGTGCAGTAACCGCCCACTGAGCAGAGGCAGAACCAATCATCAAGTTAATGAAGCCACACATAAGAATGAAGGCAAAGAACAGCATCGGGCCAGTAAGACCAATGGTCTGTAGGAAATCAGCACCCGCCACTGCGAAAACTTGACCGAAGTTAGTCCACTTAAAGAAAGCAACAAACTGAGCAGCAAAGAACACCAACACAATGTACATACCCATTGATGACATGGATTTTGACATCGCATCAATCACATCGCGGTCATTCTTCATCGTACCAACGACTTTCCCGTAAACAAAACCAGGGATTGCGAAGAAGACAAAAATAAACGCCACAATGCTCTTAAGGAATGGGGAACCCGCTACCGTGCCTGCGTCAGAGCGCAACACACCGTCAGCTGGCACAATCGTCCAAGCAAGTAATGCCGATACGACTAATACCGCAACGCCCGCCAGTTTCAGACCTTTCTTCTCAATGTCAGTGAGACTGCCCATCTTATCGTTTGAGAGATCTTCTGCAGCTTCCTCAACGTTGTATTTACCCAGTTTAGGCTCAACGATTTTTTCGGTGACAAACGCACCCAAACCTGCAATGACAAAGGTTGACGCGAACATGAAGTACCAGTTCACTTCAGGACCAACCGTGTAAGTAGGGTCGATCATTTTTGCTGCCGTTTCAGTAATGCCTGAAAGCAGGGGATCCACCGTACCGATCAACAAGTTTGCCGAGTAACCACCAGACACACCCGCAAACGCAGCCGCCAAGCCCGCAAGAGGATGACGACCTAGTGAGTGGAACAGCATTGCCGCAAGCGGGATCAGAACCACATAGCCAAGCTCAGAGGCGGTGTTCGAGATGATACCTGCAAAGACAACCGTGACGGTCACCATGCGTTTAGACGCACCCATCACCATGCCACGCATAGCCGCAGAAAGTAGACCGGAGTGTTCTGCAATCGCAACACCCAACATGGCCACCAGTACTGTGCCTAAAGGAGCAAAGCCGACAAAGTTTTTAACGAGATTGGTCACGATCAGCTCTAGTCCGTCTGCGTTCAGTAAGCTCACAACGTGAATCATACCGTCAGCAGCTCGGCCCTTGGCACCCTCAGGGCGAGGGTCGACAACGGAGACTTCAAAATAGCCCGCGATGCCAGAAGAAATTAAGATTGCCAAACAGAAGATGGCGAAAAGTGTGATTGGGTGGGGTAACAAGTTCCCCAAATATTCAACCGTGTCTAGAAAGCGCGTAAAGAGCGGTTTCTTAGGTGAAGTTTGCTTAATCGAAGCAGATGAACTCATCCGTTCCCTCCTTGTAGTTTTTCCTGTGCATTTGTGACAAAAATGTCAAAAGCCTGGGCAGGTTACTCGACAAGAGAGGGAAAACGAAATTACAAATGTTACAAAACTTTTCCGATAGCAATATTATTAACCAATTAATGTTTAAAATATGGCCTTATAAACCAGTTTATTGTTATTAACTGGAATTATAAATAAGCAAACAAACCAACACTATACGATATAAATAACCATTCAATTCTGAAGGCTATTCCAGTCAATGTCGTGCACCGTCGTTTATTTTTGTACCGCTTTAAAACGTGGATTACTTTTGCAAATAACGTATAAGCGACCACGTCGTCTGACGATCTGGCAATCTGGATGACGCGCTTTTGCGCTCTTCAGTGACTTCAGTACTTTCATTTCTTAACCTTCTTTCGAACCAAACTGAGCAAAACGACGATTGAAGTTCGCCACTCGACCCTCTTTTTGCACCACTCTTTGCTTACCGGTGTAAAACGGATGTGATTCCGAGGAGACTTCAATGGTGAAGTACGGGTAGGTTTGGCCATCTTCCCATTCGATGGTGCGGTCAGTTTGCAAAGTCGAACCGACAATAAAATAGTGATCAACACTGGTATCGTGGAACACGACTTTGCGATATTCAGGATGGATTCCTGGTTTCATTTTTCTCTCTCCGACAATTGTTATGTTATAACGTATTAGTTAATAATTATTATCAACAAGAAATGCAAGAGAAAACTGTGATATTTTTCAACTCATCTGTTGTTTTTTATTTGACTCACTATGCACTCCATTGATCCTATTGGCTTTATTGAGAGCCCCTATAAAGAGAAATTCGCGGTACCCAGACAACCTCGCTTAGTCCCTGCTGCGACGGCACGGGTAAAACTGGTGGGCAGTGCCAATACCCCCGAGTCAGTAAGAGGTTTGGCGCAATTTTCCCACGTTTGGTTGCTGTTTTTGTTTGATCAAAACTTAGCCGCGGGTTGGAAACCCACCGTTCGCCCTCCTCGCCTAGGTGGCAATGAGCGCATGGGCGTATTTGCCACCCGTTCAACGTTTCGCCCCAACGGCATTGGCATGTCAGCGGTGGAAATAAAAGGGATAAGCAAGCAAGGCGATCAGGTCTATCTCGATCTTGGCAGTGTAGATTTAGTCGACGGCACCCCCATCATTGATATCAAACCTTACATCCCCTATTCCGACAGCATTCCCGATGCCATCGGTGGCTACGCAGAGTCAGAACCAGAGCGCTCACCAGTAATCTTCTCCAGTGAAGCAGACGCCCTATTGGCGACACGACCAAATGGACCACTTGAAAAACAGGTCATAGAGCAAGTCTTGGCACAAGATCCTCGCCCTGCCTATAAGAAAAACAAACCGGATGAGAAAGAATATGCGGTAAATTTGTTCGATTTGAACATCAAATTCGTCATCCAAGATAAGATAGTGACGGTTAGCCGCATCGAACGCTTTTGACAATCACAAATGGCTGATATCATAGTCAGCTTAATTTTGTTCCCTCATTTTTGAGGGGTTATTCAAACCATGATGAAACGGATACCATAGAATGCGTACCAGTAAATATCTTCTTTCTACTCTGAAGGAGACTCCAAACGACGCAGAAGTAGTGAGCCATCAGCTCATGCTACGTGCAGGTATGATCCGTAAGCTGGCTTCAGGTCTTTACACCTGGCTGCCTACTGGTCTACGTGTACTGCGTAAAGTCGAAAACATCGTTCGTCAAGAGATCGACAATGCAGGTGCAATTGAAACCTTGATGCCCGTTGTGCAGCCGTTTGAACTATGGGAAGAGACTGGCCGCTCTGAAAAAATGGGCCCGGAACTTCTTCGCTTTACTGACCGCCATGTTCGTCCGTTTGTACTCAGCCCAACAGCAGAGGAAGTGATCACTGCGCTTGTTCGTAACGAAGTAAGCTCGTACAAACAGCTACCGATCAACCTATACCAAATCCAAACCAAATTCCGCGATGAGCGTCGTCCACGTTTTGGTGTAATGCGTGCACGTGAATTTTGCATGATGGATGCGTACAGCTTCGATATCGACAAAGCTGGTCTAGAAAAATCTTACCAAGCAATGCACGATGCTTACTGTAAAGCATTCGACCGCATGGGTCTTGAGTACCGCCCTGTTCTCGCAGACTCAGGTGCGATCGGTGGTAACGGTTCTCAGGAGTTCCACGTACTGGCTGAAAGTGGTGAAGACCTGATCGCCTTCTCAACGGAATCAGATTACGCAGCCAACATCGAAAAAGCAGAAGCCGTCGCTCCTGCGGTTGAGCGTGCAGCGCCAACTCAAGAGATGACGCTAGTGGATACGCCAAACGCCAAAACCATCGCTGAACTGGTTGAGCAATTCGATCTACCAATCGAGAAAACCGTTAAAACGCTATTCGTTAAAGCGTCGGACGCAATTGAAGCGCCTATCGTTGCACTGATCATTCGTGGTGACCACGAACTCAACGAAATCAAGGCAGAAAACCTAGCTGAAGTGGCGACGCCTTTAGAGATGGCAACGGAAGAAGAGATGCGTGAACTGATTGGTGCAGGTGCAGGTTCTCTTGGCCCTGTTGGCCTTAAACTACCATTCATCGTTGACCGCTCGGTTGCTGTTATGAGCGATTTCGGTGCAGGCGCAAATATCGATGGCAAACACTACTTCGGTATTAACTGGGGTCGTGATGTAGAGCTTGGCCAAGTTGCTGACCTACGTAACGTCGTCGAAGGCGATCCAAGCCCATGTGGAAAAGGCACATTGATGCTGAAACGTGGTATCGAAGTGGGTCACATTTTCCAACTCGGTAATGTGTACTCAGAAGCGATGAACTGTGGCGTTCTCGATTCCAACGGTAAAAACGTGATCCTAGAGATGGGCTGTTACGGTATCGGTGTTTCTCGCGTTGTTGCTGCGGCTATCGAACAAAACAACGACAAATACGGCATCATTTGGCCAGACGCACTTGCGCCTTTCCAAGTGGCTATCGTACCAATGAACATGCACAAGTCTGAGCGCGTTCAAGAAGCCGCAGAGAAACTATACGCTGAGCTGACAGCGATGGGTATCGAAGTGCTGTTCGATGACCGTAAAGAGCGCCCAGGCGTCATGTTCTCTGATATGGAACTGATCGGTATCCCTCACACTATCGTGATTGGCGATCGCAGCATGGACGAAGGTCACTTTGAGTATAAGAACCGTCGTTCTGGTGAAAAAACACCTGTCGCGATGGCTGATATCGTTGAGCACATCAAAGCGCAACTGAAATAACACCGAGCTCGGTGTTATAACAACAGTTAAAAGGGATTGGTCAAGGCCAATCCCTTTTCTATTAATCTTTGGTTCAGATTTCTCCCGTTATGCTTGCCTTATGTTTAGTCAGGAGAGTCGTCATGGATCTAAAAAGTCTTCTCAATCAAGCCCTCAACTCTGATCTTTTAAAACAAGGTTCAGAGGCATTGAACAAACAGACCCAAAATATCAAAAACAACACCAACGCCAGTCAACTCAAAACACTCGGTGCTGGCGCATTGGGTGGCGGCCTCATCGGCATGCTGATGGGTTCGAAAAAAAGCGGAAAGATGGCCAAGAAACTCGGCAAGAATGCACTCAAAATTGGTGGCGCCGCAGCCTTAGGTGCGTTGGCTTATAAGGTTTACAACGACTGGCAAGGAACTCAACCAAACACTGGCGTGACGGAAGCTTACGACCCACAAGACAATCACCACTCAGTGCTGATCATCAAAGCAATGATTGCGATGGCCAAAGCAGATGGTCATATTGACCAGCAGGAAATGGCCCAGATAGAGCAAGCGCTCAGTGAGATGAACGCCGATGAACGGGTGCGACAACTCGTTCAACAAGAGCTACAAAAGCCCCTCGACCCAACCGACATTGCCAAGTTAGCGACATCACCACAACAAGCAAGTGAAATTTACCTCGCCTCGCTGATCATCGCGGACGAGCAAAGCTTTATGGAAAAAGCTTATTTGCAAGAACTGGCTAAGCAGCTACAGCTGGCTCCAGAAGTCATCGAACAACTTGAACTGCAACTGCGTTGATGAATCTTTGCTCAGGGGGAGCATTAACTTGCGCCAAAACAACTCTGAGCTTTGAGTTTCAAAACCACACTGTGTATATTTGAGAGCAGTTATCATTTGTTTAAGTTCAAGGAAAACGCCATGCAAGTATACGGCTGTTGTGAGTTAGTTCGTGAGCTTTACGCTCAAATTGGTAGTGGTGACCAAGGGTACATTCCGCAAGCAATCTCGTGTGCAGTTAAAGCACTGAATGATATTGCCGCAGATGAAACATTACCGAAAGAAACACGTGAGAAAGCCGCTTTTGCCGCCGCCAACTTACTCATTTCAGATTTTGAGGACTGATTGATGAACTTGGCAAACTTTGCATCCATGGATCCGATCATGTTGATGAGCATCGTCAACATGAAGCTGCGTGACGATTTTTCCGGTGACCTCGATAAACTCGTGCGTTATTTCGATATTGATCGTGCAGCATTAGAAGCCAAATTGGCCACTGCGGGTTTTGAGTTTCTGCCCGACGCAGGACAATTTCGATAGGTTCGAGGTTCGAGGTTCGAGGTTCGAGGTTCGAGGTTCGAGGTTCGAGGTTCGATTAATTAAAAAAGCTTGATGCCACCGCATCAAGCTTTTTTATCTACTGCTCTCTGGCGTTAACCAAAGGAAGCCCAAATCACCGTGGCCACCAGCACCGGACAAACGAACTTCACATACGAAGGCCAAACTTTACCAAACCAACCCAAGGTGAACTCAGGGTTGCCCTGCTCAAGCTCTTTGATTTTGCTGTGACGACTCCACACCCAACCACCAAACAAACAGAACAGCAAAGCGGCCGTTGGCTGCAGATATTGTGTAGCGACGGTTGCCACCAGTCCAAACAGCGCGCCGAAGTTGTACACAATCACCACGCTGAACAATGCAATGAGGCCACCCAAGACCCAACTCGTGGTACTGCGTTTGGTATTAAAACGTTCGCCTACAAGCGCAACAGGGCACTCCAACATGGAGATTGAAGAAGTGAGTGCGGCAATCGTCAGCAGCAAGAAAAACACCACGGCAAATATCTGGCCGAGAAGCCCCAAGCTATCAAACATCAGTGGTAGCACAGTAAACACCAGCGTATCTGAGCTCAGTAAAGAGCCATCTTCCGCATAGATTTGCACCCCTTTTTGCATCGCAACAAACATCGCGGGAAGCACAACCAAACCGGCAATAAAGGCCACGGCAGTATCCACCAATGTGACATTCATGGCCATCTTCGGTAAGTTCTCTTTTTTGCTAAGGTACGAACCGTAGATCAGCATTGAGCAGCCACCAATGGTTAACGAGAAGAAACCTTGTCCCATTGCCGCCAGAATCAATTTTCGATCCCACACCTTATCAAAATCTGGCACTAGATAGTGTTTTAGCCCTTCCATCGCGCCATTTTGCGTCATGATATAGACAAACAGCACAGCAAAGAGCACAAACAGAGCTGGCATTAAGCGGGTTGACCACTTTTCAATACCTTGTTTCACGCCACCTTGAACGATCAAAATAGTGAGCACATAAAAAGTAATCGTACCGAAAAGGTTGCGCTCAACACTGAATCCTTTGAACCATGCAGTCGCCGCTTCCATGCCGAGCAAGTCTGTGATTGCGCCTAGCATGAAGCAGATGATCCAACCGCCGACAATCGAATAAAATGCCAACACGGCACTTGGCACGCTAAGACCAATCCAACCAACCAGCCCACCAACTTTTTTACCGACAGGGTGACTGGCGAGTGCGCGCATACTATCGACGGGGTTCGCTTGCCCATGACGACCAATCGCCATCTCCACCACCAGCATTGGAAAAGCAACGATCAAAATCATGACTAAATAAACTAAAAGAAAAGCACCACCACCATTTGAGGCGGCTTGTGTCGGGAAGCCCCAAATATTCCCTAAGCCAACAGCCGCACCCGCTGCCGCTAGAATAAAGCCTAATCGAGAACCAAAATGTTCCCTCGGTTGAGAAGTTGTTTGCTGTGACATACGACCTAACTGCACTTGTGAACTAGTTAGCTAGTACAATACAGAAACATGTTTGGCATAACAATCTTTAGCTGGTCAATAACTCGACACTTAACAAAAATATCAGACAATCACATCGTAAAATTTGGCATACACACCAGCTTTACTTTCCATAGAACACCTTGAAGTGCGCCGAAAAATTCATGTCGAGTGCTGTTACATCAGTGAACTGTACGTGATATCGAGGGAGTAAATATCATTTAATCAGCAATTTAGCCTGCAAAACGCTCCAACTTGGCTACTTATTACTCTTGAGATGTTTTTATTAATGGAGAGAAAAATGAGAGTCACTTTGTTATCAAGCGCGCTGATCAGTGCGCTTGGCGTCAGCTATCAAGCGCAGGCTTATAACTGCCAAAGCCTAGCAACATGGAATAGCAGCGAGATCTACACATCCGGTAGTCAAGTTCAAAAAGAGAACCAAGCATTCGAAGCCGCCTACTGGACTCAAGGCAATGATCCTATCACGAACTCTGGCCCTTGGGAGGCATGGAAATCTCTTGGGCAATGTGACAACGGCGGAGGTAATCTACCACCAAGCATCACCTTCTCTTCTCCAACCAATAATGCAGAAATTCCAGAAGGCGCGAGCATCACTTTGTTGGCGAATGCCAGCGATGAAGATGGCCAAGTTAGCCAAGTCGAGTTTCTTGCAGGAACACAATTGATTGCGGTGGTCACACAAGCACCATTTGAAACCCCATGGACAGCGGTAAAAGGTACCTCTCAATTAACGGCCATTGCCACGGACAATGAAGGGGCAATCCAGTCCACCAACGTCAACATCAGCGTGTTGCCTCAAGGAGAGCTTGCGCCACCAACGATTTCTCTGACCAGCCCAACCGGAAGTGAAACACTGAGCGATAAAGACCGCTTAGTCGTGAGCGCTCAAGCGGCAGACAGCGATGGCATCGTGACGCAAGTGGAGTTCTTCGTCGATAATCAATCGGTCTTTGTAGATACCAACGCGCCTTACGAGTACCTCTGGAATGCGGTTGCGGGCACCCATACATTCAAAGCACAAGCGACCGATGATGCCAATTTAACCACCATGAGCCAAAACGTCTCATTGGTTGTCAGTGGCAGCCATTCTGATGGCTGCGCGGATGCGGTTCCTTATCTGGCTGGCACACGCTACGAAGCGGGTGCGCTGGTCTCCAATCTCAATCAGAAATACCGTTGCGATGTCGCAGGCTGGTGTTCTTCTAATGCTGCTTGGGCTTACGAGCCTGGCGTAGGCCAATACTGGCAAGATGCTTGGAGTGGATTGGGCGCGTGCTCAACCCCACCGCAAATTACCATCACCTCACCTAATGACGGTGCGGTGGTACTCGCAGGCAGTAACCTAACCCTCAGCGCTGATGCTAGTGACGCAGATGGCAGCGTCACCCAAGTCGAGTTTTTCGCGAATAACTCGAGCTTAGGTGTGGTGACTCAGCCTCCCTACGTACAGACTTGGAGTGCAACTTTCGTTGGGGCCAATCAGCTAAAAGCGATCGCAACCGACAATGACAATAACGTGAGTGAGTCGCTGGTCAATGTCACGGTCAGTGATCAAGCGCTTGTCGTCACGCTCACTTCACCAACGGCTGGCCAAACGGTTGGTTTGGGTAAAAACGTGACCCTAAGTGCCGACGCGACCTCCCTCACTTCCGCGATCAAACAAGTCGACTTTGTCGTCAACGGCAGTGTGATTGCAACCGACAATAGCGCTCCGTACTCTGTCTCTTGGACACCTGCGGCGATCGGTAACTTTACCGTCAGTGCTCAAGCGGTCGACTTAGCGGGTAATCAAGCACTCTCGGAAGCGGCAGCAATCAAGGTGGTTGAACAGTCGGAAAAACGCCACAAACTGATTGGCTATTGGCACAACTTTGTGAATGGGGCTGGCTGTCCGATACGTCTCGCAGACATGTCAAACACATGGGATGTGATTGATATTGCTTTTGCTGAAAACGATCGCAACAGCAATGGTACGGTCCACTTCAACCTTTACTCAGGGGATATTTACAGCAGCTGTGCGCCGCTTGATCCGGTCCAGTTCAAACAAGATATGGCGGCACTGCAAGCGCAAGGTAAAAAGTTTGTACTTTCCCTTGGCGGAGCAGAAGGCACCATTACTCTGAATACCGATCAAGATGAAGCGAATTTTGTTTCTAGCTTAACCGCGCTGATCAAAGAATGGGGATTTGATGGACTCGATGTGGATCTAGAAAGTGGCTCAAACCTTGTCCACGGTTCGAAAATTCAGGCAAGATTGGGCAGAGCCCTACTGCAAATTGAACAAAATATCGGTGGTGACATGTACCTCACCATGGCACCAGAACATCCTTACGTTCAAGGCGGTATGGTGGCCTACAGCGGAATTTGGGGCGCCTACATTCCGGTCATTAACGCCACTCGCAGCACACTCGACTTACTTCATGTTCAGCTCTACAACAATGGTGGCTTACCCAACCCTTACCTACCGAGCGCCGCTCCTGAAGGCTCTGTCGATATGATGGTTGCACAATCTAAGATGTTGATCGAAGGCTTTGAACTCGCCGATGGCACTCGTTTTGAGCCGCTTCGCGACGACCAGGTAGCCATTGGCCTTCCTTCAGGGCCAAGCTCAGCGAACTCTGGCCAAGCGCCGACTCAAAATATCCTAGATGCACTCGATTGTTTAACATTAGGCACAAAATGCACCACGGTGCGACCAGCGTTCAACTACCCGAATTATGCTGGCGTAATGACTTGGTCAATCAACTGGGATGAGCATGATGGTTTCAATTTCTCCAAACCTGTGGGAGATAAACTAACGCAAATGAATGCCCGCTAAACACAAATGTCTGTAAAACCAGAGAGCACCACGACGGGTGCTCTCTTTGTTACGAAATTAGATGGTAAATACCTGATAGTTTTTTAACTCCGGTATCTTCTTCAGCAAGTCTTGCTCTTGCACGGCCATATCGTCTAACGAATCACAAAAATCCTGAGTTTGTTGTTCAATTTCTTTGCTGTGCTGCTGCAAACGCTCTTGCACTTTCTGCTTCAACTCCGTCATGCTCTGCGACATCGCAGACAGATTCAAACCGCCTTCTTGCTTCATTTTGCTCGACATCGCGTCAAACGCACTGCTGATAAACTCTTTGTTGAAGATCTCTTGCGCTCGTTGGAAGTCATCCTGCCAAGACTCCGTCATAGACGCAAAGCTATCTGCAGGTAAAATCAAATCACCATCTTTGTAATAACGAGATTCAACATCGGTAAAAAAATCTTTTACCGCCGTTTTTACGTTATCAAATGCGTTGGGTGCATCAAGGCTAACGGCAATATCATCAATGATGTCGTTCGCCAGCGCTAAGCTCTCTTCCGCCACTTGTTTCGCTCTTGGCAGATAGGCATTAAGGTTTTCACGATACTCTTCAATGGCCGCTTGTTGATCACCGTTGAGCTCGATTTTCTCACCATGGATGTAAAGATTGTTGCTCGCATCCACCACGGCTTTGTCGCCGTTGGTTTGATGAATTTCCAAGACTTCACCATCTAGGCGGACTTCATTTTTGATATCGACACGACACTGCGCTGCATGAACCGAAGTGGTCACAACCAGTGGAAGAAAGATGGCCAGCTTTTTCATGACTTTTCCTTAATTGTTTTTTGCCGAACTATAACAGTTGGTGATGTGTATTTTGTCAGTAAATTGTCACAACTCTTGTCTCGTTATTCGCCTCTTTTCACACGCACAAATTCCCGTCATTGAGGGTAGAGACGCGAAACATCATACTTTTTCACCCCATCTTGAAGGTGAGAAAAACGGACTTTCTCGGTATGATAGCACTCTGATTTCCCTAGCAAGAGCCATCCCCACGATGCAACACGACATTCGCGATACGTTACACCATATCTTTGGTTTTGAGACATTACGCCAAGGCCAACAACAAGTCGTCGATGCGGTACTGTCAGGCCATTCTGCGGCCGCCATTTTCCCAACCGGCTCAGGTAAATCTCTTTGTTATCAGTTACCCGCTTTGCACCTCCCCCACTTAACGCTGGTGGTCTCACCGCTCATTGCCTTAATGAAAGATCAGCTGGCTTTTCTGCATAGCAAAGGTATTGCGGCCGCAGCCATCGAATCAGGCCAAAGCAAAGAACAAACTCAGACGATTATGCAAGCGGTCAATGCCGGGGAAATAAAAATACTGATGATCTCTGTCGAGCGCCTCAAGAACGAACGTTTCCGACAGTTCATCGCCCAAGTACCGATTTCACTGCTCGTGGTCGACGAGGCGCACTGTATTTCTGAGTGGGGGCATAATTTCCGCCCGGATTACCTCAAACTTCCGAGCTATCAAGCGGCATTAAACATTCCACAAGTTCTGCTGCTGACCGCCACTGCAACTGAAAATGTGATAGCAGACATGCAACGCAAATTTTCCATCAACAAGGACAATGTGGTTGTCACCGGGTTTTATCGCGCCAATCTTGATCTCCACGTGACCCCTTGTCGCAATGAAGACAAAGCTGACGCACTGCTGAAAATAGTACAACAAGTCCCTAACGCCCCAACCATTGTCTATGTCACGTTGCAACAGACCGCAAGCCAAGTTGCTACCCTACTGCAAGACGAAGGCATACGCGCTTCAGCCTATCACGCAGGATTGGATAACGAGTTGCGCAGCACGATCCAAACGCAGTTTATGCAAGGCCAAGTGGACTGTATCGTGGCAACCATCGCTTTTGGAATGGGGGTAGATAAAGCCAACATTCGCCGAGTGATCCATTTTGACTTACCCAAATCGATTGAAAACTACGCCCAAGAAATCGGTCGAGCCGGTCGTGATGGCCAGAAGTCCGATTGCATCGTCTTGGCCAATCAAAGTGGGTTAAGCACACTGGAAAATTTCATTTATGGCGATACGCCTGAACGAGATGACATCAGCTCGGTGATCCAACAAATACAAGCCTCTGGTGAACGATGGGAGGTGATTATCGCCCGACTTTCTAACGATACCAACATTCGCCAACTGCCACTAAAGACACTATTGGTATACCTCGAAATGGCTGGCCTGATCGAACCCATGTACGCCTATTTTGCCGAGTATCGTTTCAAGTTTCTTCGTCCTGCCAGTGAAATTGTGCAGCGTTTTCAGGGTGAACGAGGCGCCTTTTTGCAGGCTGTTTTTGATTGTTCTCCACAAGCGAGGGTCTGGTGTCAAACCGATTTCGAGGCACTTTGGCATCGCTATCATGCCGAACGATCACGTTGTGTGGCTGCGCTAGATTACCTTCATCAACAAGGCTGGATAGAACTGGAAAGTAAGCAAATGACGGACGTGTTTGCGGTAAAGCCGATTGAGTATTCCACAGAAGATCTCACCGAACAGATTTATCATCTCTTCAAAAACAAAGAGCAAAGTGATGTCGAACGGATTCATCATATGCTCCACTTTTTTGAATCAGGTGACTGCCTCAGTCATAAGCTCGCGCGCTACTTTTCTGATCATAACGCACCACAGCAATGTGGCCACTGCTCAGCATGCCGAGGACACCAAGCCACTCTTCCTAAAGAAATGCTGACGGACATTCCTCAGCAAGCGCTTGATGAATGGATTGCTCAGTTGAAGAGTCAAACCTCACAGCCGCTGAGTGCAGAGCTCATCACGCGTTTCCTTTGTGGGATCAGCACACCTAAGCTCACTCAACTAAAAGCGAAAAAGTTGAAGGGATTTGCGCAGTTAGAACGCGCACCTTATGGAGAAGTACTCGCACTTGTCAGTAAACGACGCTAATCAGACCTAGGGAAACAACAATACAAAGCGATTAGAGCAAGCTGAGTTGCCGGGCTTGCTCTTCTGGCTTAAGCATCACACTAAGCCCTAGTAAGCGAATTTCACGCCCCTTTTGACGTTGAAGAATGTCCTGCAACAATTCTCGGAAATAGGCCAGTTCGAGCTCATGGTGAACATGCTCTATCGTCGTCAATTGAAAGTCGGCGAATTTCATTTTGATCCCTTGCTTAATGATCGCTTTTTCAGGATTGGCTTTTTCTAAACGAATGGCCAGCTCGGGAAACAATTTCTCTTCGATCACTTGCCAACATTGTTCATATGTCACAATGTTTTGCGTAAAAGTGCGTTCGACTCCAACTGATTTCCGTTCTCGCTCGACGATCACCTCTCGCTCATCAATACCATGGCTGCGCTGCCATAGCGACGCCCCTAAACGGCCAAATCGCTTGAGTAACTGACGATAATCACTGTTTTTCACATCTTGGCAAACGTACAAACCCGCTTGGTTCAACTTCTCTAAACTCACTTTGCCAACCCCAGGGATTTTTTGTAAAGGCAAAGTATCAATCACACTCTGAACTTGCTCTGGTGGAATCACAAACTGGCCATTCGGTTTGTTCATGTCCGAGGCCACTTTGGCGAGAAATTTAATCGGAGCAACGCCTGCCGAGGCCGTGAGTTGCAGCTCATTCCAAATGTCACGACGAATCGCTTCGGCAATTAAGGTTGCCGAACCATGACATTGCGTGGAATCCGTTACATCCAAATAGGCTTCGTCGAGCGAGAGTGGCTCAATCAAGTGAGTGTAACGTGAGAAAATACTGCGAATGTGCGTTGAAACCTCTTTGTATACCTGCATTCGCCCAGGCACAACCAGCAAACTAGGGCACTGTTTAAGCGCTTGTGCCGTTGGCATCGCACTTCTCACGCCAAACTTACGCGCTTCATAATTACAGGTACTGATGACCCCACGCTGCTTTTCGTGCCCTCCAACCGCCAGAGGTCGACCGCGGAAATTGGGGTTATCACGCATCTCTACTGCGGCATAGAAGCAGTCCATATCGATATGGATGATTTTTCGCATTTGCGTAGACATACAACAACACAATTAATAACTGGATAAAAACACAGTATACAGACAAATGGGACATTCTCAATCGCTCTCTATCGCCACTAATGAATCCGTATGCATGTCGTTATTTTGAGATTCAGCCCAATTAGCAAACAAAAAAATCGCTTATTTGTGGCAACTTTGTTAGTCCTACATATTATTTATGTTAGTTGTTAATAATGGTCCGGAGGCCTCTTCCTTGGGTAATAAAATACTAGTTGTAGAAGATAGCCGAGCCTTTCGTAATTACCTCCAGCAACAACTCTCCCAAGCGGGATATGACGTTTTTGCGGCAGAGAATTTAGCTGAAGCGCAAACTTTCCTTGCAGAAAATCACGAGTTTCTTTGCGCCGTTTTGGATTATTGTCTGCCGGACGGTCAAGATGGTGAAGTGATTGATCTTGCGTTACATCACCAGCAAAAAGTGATCGTCCTAACGGCCATGTTTAGCGAAGAGATTCGCTCTAAAGTGCTTGCCAAAGGGGTTTTGGATTACATTTTGAAAGACAGTATGGCGTCAGTTTCTTACCTGTTGCCTCTAATTAAACGCCTCACTAACAACCGTCAGCATAAAGCATTGGTGGTTGACGATTCCAAAGTGGTGAGAAAACACATTACACAGTTACTGGAACACCAATATATAGAAGCACTGGAAGCGGAAAATGGCACTCAAGCGCTCGAGGTCCTGAAACAACATCCCGAAGTGACGTTTGTGATCACCGACCACGACATGCCAGAAAAAGACGGCATCACCATGATTCGTGAAATTCGCGTACATACCGATAAGAACAAGTTGGCCATTTTGGGGCTGTCTGGCAGCGACGATCGAACGATGACTGCACGTTTCTTGAAAGCAGGCGCGAATGACTTTCTCTATAAGCCCTTTAATCAGGAAGAGTTTTTCTGCCGTGTCCATCAAATACTCGACATGAAAGAAGCAACGAATGAGCTCTATCGTATGGCGAACCAAGACGCACTCACTGGGCTCTGGAATCGGCGCTATCTCTTTGGACAAGAGTGCAAAGGCTGTGAGTTGCGCCATATTGCGATGCTTGATATCGACCATTTCAAAAAAGTGAATGATACCTATGGCCATGATGGTGGCGATATCGCCTTAAAGACTGTCGCTAACATTCTAAAAATTTACTTCCCCAATGAAGTGGTGGTACGATTTGGTGGCGAGGAGTTTTGTATCCAATCCTGTCAAAGTTACGACGACTTTGTCACTCGCTTAGAGCACATGAGGCAGCGGGTCGAAAAAACCACCATTACACACAAAGAGCACAACATTCATATTACCATCAGTATTGGTGTAGCCTCTTTGCAAGATGAGCTCGAAAATCAAATCAAAGAAGCCGACGGCTACTTGTACCAAGCCAAAGCCAACGGGCGAAACCAAATAGTTAGCCGATAAAGAAAACGCCCGATGCGGGCGTTTTTCATTTTAAGCGATGCGGTCTTTGTCCCACTGAGCCAATTTTTCCGCTCGCGCGGCTTCACGTGCTTCGCGTTTTTTACGCGCATCACAGGGTTCAGGGCAGTTACACACTTTTTCAATGCCAACAGCACCCAAACCGCCACAGCTTCCCTTCACCACCTTTTTCTGAAAGATGTAGCCCACTGCCATCGCGGCAATCACGGCAACAAACACACCAAAGGTAATTAGAAATGTACTCATATCAACAAACCTATATCACTTATTGATTCTTCAAATATGGCTTATACGCATCAGAAGCGATTTCTGTAAAGCCATCATCTGTTTTCACGATCATTAGCACTGGGATGCCATTTTGATTAGCGATCTCAATGCCTTTTTCTTCGCCCAACACCATTAGACCGGTTGCAAGACCATCTGCTGTCATCGAGGATTTGTCTAACACGGTGACAGAAACCACTTTATGGTTAATTGGCATGCCTGTTTTTGGATTAATGATGTGAGAATAACGAATACCATCACGCTCAAAGTAGTTACGGTAATCACCAGAAGTCGCGATCGCCATATCGCCCGGTTCGATAATATCTTGGATAGCGCGCTCTTCTACCGACGGTTTTTCAATCGCGATACGCCAAGGCACACCCTCACGGTTAACCCCTTTTAAGCGAATTTCACCGCCGATTTCGACCATGTAGTTTTGTACACCTTGAGATTGAATATAGTCTGCAACCACATCAACGCCCCAACCTTTCGCGATCGTCGACAGATCCACATAGAGATTAGGCAAGGTTTTGATCAACGTGTTATCGACAACCGACAAATGCTCAATGCCTGTTTGTGCTTTACGCTCAGCTAAATCCTCAGCACTAGGCACAACATCACGGCGCGCTTCAGGACCAAATCCCCACAGGTTAACCAAAGGCCCAACGGTGACATCCAATGCCCCCAAGGTCAAATGATTGAGACGAATCGCTTCCTTAACAACGGTGGCCGTTTGTTGTGAAACCGCAAACGGCGCAGAATCACGAGACTGATTAAAACGGCTCAATTCAGAGGTTTTTCGGTACGTTGACATCTGGTCGTTAACTTCTTCTAACAAGCGATCGATCTCTTGCTGAAGCACGTCTGGTTTTGGCGAACCTTCTTGAGCGATGTATTTGATATTGTATGTCGTGCCCATCGTTGGGCCGCTAAGATGTACCTGCTCTGCGGGCTTTTCGCAACCAGCAAGCACCAATAGAGAAGCAAAAGCAACAAGCCACTTTTTCACTTGTTAAACTCCTATTGTTATTAAATGGATATGGAAAATAGGTTCACGGTTAATACACCGATTTTCTATGGCCATTTGGCGCACTATTCAAAAAAGAATAGCGAGGAAAAAAAAGAATGGCTGGCTCCTACGAGCCAGCCATAGTTTCAATGGGTTAGATGAAATTAACCACCGAAGTCATCCAGTAGGATGTTTTCATCTTCTACACCGAGATTTTTCAGCATGCCAATAACAGCCGCGTTCATCATCGGTGGACCACACATGTAGTATTCACAATCTTCTGGTGCATCGTGATCACGCAGATAATTTTCGTAAAGCACATTGTGGATGAAGCCTGTGTAACCATCCCAGTTATCTTCTGGAAGCGGATCAGACAGTGCACAGTGCCATACGAAGTTATCATTCTCAGCCGCTAGGCCATCGAAATCTTCTACGTAGAACATTTCACGCTTAGAACGCGCGCCGTACCAGTAAGACATCTTACGCTTAGACTTCAAACGCTTAAGTTGGTCAAAGATATGAGAACGCATAGGAGCCATACCTGCACCACCACCGATGAAGACCATTTCTGCATCAGTGTCTTTCGCGAAGAACTCACCAAATGGACCAGAAATCGTACACTTGTCACCTTCTTTTAGTGACCAGATGTAAGAAGACATCTGACCCGGTGCTACGTCTGGGTTATTTGGCGGCGGAGTCGCGATACGTACGTTTAGCATGATGATGCCGAACTCTTCAGGGTAGTTCGCCATTGAGTATGCACGGATGATGTCTTCTTTTACGATAGACTCGTAACGGAACAGGTTAAACTTGTCCCAGTCACCGCGGTACTCTTCTGGTACGTCGAAATCTGCGTATTTAACGTGGTGAGCTGGTGCTTCAATCTGGATGTAACCACCAGCACGGAAAGGTACTGATTCGCCATCTGGAATTTGTAGCTTAAGCTCTTTAATGAATGTTGCTTTGTTATCGTTAGAGATAACCGTACATTCCCACTTTTTAACGCCGAAGATTTCTTCTGGTAGCTCGATATCCATGTCTGTTTTCACAGCCACTTGACACGCTAGACGCTCACCTTCACGCGCTTCACCTTTAGTGATGTGATCCAACTCAGTTGGAAGGATATCACCACCACCGCTCTTCACTTTTACGCGACACTGACCACAAGAGCCACCGCCACCACAAGCAGAAGAAACGAATACACCTGCACCAGCTAACGCGCTTAGTAGCTTGCCACCTGGAGAAGTAACGATCGACTTATCTGCGTCGCCGTTGATAGAAATTGTAATGTCACCTGTTGGTACAAGCTTAGACTTAGCGAAAAGAATCACTAGTACTAGAGCCAGTACGATCAGAGTAAACATCACGACACCAAGAATAATGTCCATTGACTATTCCTTAATTGTTGCGGTTTACCCGACTTACAGTTGAACACCAGAGAAAGACATAAAGCCTAACGCCATCAAACCTACAGTGATAAAGGTAATACCTAAACCACGTAGACCAGGAGGTACATCTGAGTACTTCATCTTCTCACGGATACCTGCAAGGGCCACGATCGCGAGCATCCAACCCACACCTGCACCGAAACCGTAGACTACAGATTCAGCGAAGTTGTAATCACGTTGTACCATGAAAGATACACCACCGAAGATGGCACAGTTAACTGTGATCAGCGGTAGGAAGATGCCTAGCGCGTTGTACAAAGGCGGGAAGAAACGGTCAAGAATCATCTCTAGAATCTGTACAAGTGCCGCAATTACACCGATAAAGGTGATGAAGTTTAGGAAGCTCAGATCCACGCCTTCGACCAGCGCGTTTTCTTTAAGTACTAGGTTGTAAACCAAGTTGTTTACTGGTACGGCGATGGTCAATACCACAACTACCGCAACGCCTAGACCGAAAGAGGTCTTTACTTTCTTAGATACCGCCAAGAAGGTACACATACCCAAGAAGAAAGACAGAGCCATGTTCTCGATGAAAATCGATTTAATTAACAGACTGATGTAATGTTCCATGTTGCCCTTACTCCTTCGCTTCTACTTGCTCTGGTTTGAACGTACGGATCGCCCAAATCATGAAGCCGATTAGGAAGAATGCAGATGGCGCTAGAAGCATCAGACCATTTGGCTGATACCAACCACCATTGTTCACTAGTGGTAGTACTTCCATACCAAACAACTTACCGCTACCGAATAGTTCACGGAAGAAGCCCACAGTAATAAGAACAAAACCATAACCAAGACCGTTACCAATACCGTCGATCAATGATGGAACGGGTGCAGATTTCATCGCGAACGCTTCTGCACGGCCCATTACGATACAGTTAGTAATGATAAGACCTACGAATACCGATAGCTGTTTAGAGATATCGTACAAGTAAGCTTTCAAGATCTGGTCTACCACGATTACTAGAGATGCGATGATCGCCATTTGAACGATGATACGCACACTGTTAGGAATGTGGTTACGGATTAAAGAAACAAAGAAGTTAGACAATGCAGTTACAAACGTTACCGCTAGTGTCATAACAAACGCTGTTTCTAGTTTGGTAGTTACTGCAAGCGCAGAACATACACCAAGAACTTGTAGCGCGATTGGGTTGTTATCCAATACTGGCGCAAGAATGCTCTTTTTAATGTTTTGTGCACTAGACATTAGTTCAGGCCTCCGTCACGAACTTTTGCTAGGAATGGACCAAAGCCCATATCACCTAACCAGAAGTCAAATGTGTGTTGAACACCGTTACTAGTTAGTGTCGCACCTGACAGGCCGTCAACACCGTGCTCAGAACCAACTGGCGCACCACTTTTCACTACCTTGATAGCTGGTTTGTGGTTTTCGTCAAACAGTTTCTTGCCGACAAACTGTGCACGCCAAGATGGGTTTTCAACTTCACCACCCAATCCCGGAGTTTCACCCTGCTCGTAGTAGGTGATACCTGATACTGTGTTACCATCGGTTTCAACTGCAACGAAAGCGTACATCATTGACCAAAGACCGTTACCGTGAACCGGTAGAATGATCTTAGAAATGCTGTCGCCATTTTTCACAAGGTACACAACACCTGTATTTGCACGACGTAGAATTTTCGCGTCATCTTGCTCAGCGGTCAGTTTGATAGACTGTGCAGGATCTTTCGCGGCTTTGCGTTGGTCATACGTTGCTGCATTACCATCAACAAAGTCGCCTGTTGCGAAATCAACCAGACGTGGTTCGATGTACTGAGCAAAAAGCTCTGGTACTTTCTTACCTTTGCTGTCGATACCAGCTACTTCGATGATCTTGGATTGCTTATCCAAAACAGCGTTAGCTTTTTGCTGGTCACGCAGACCGACTGCTGCTGTTGATACGATGATTGAACAAACAAGGCTCAACCCGACAACAACACCCAGCGTCTTTTTAATGCTGTCATTACTTGCCATAGCGTGCTTGTCTCCGCTTGATGTTCTTCTCAACCACTAGATGGTCAAACAGTGGTGCAAACAGGTTCGCGAATAGAATCGCCAGCATCATACCTTCTGGGTATGCTGGGTTAACAACACGAATCATGACACACATTGCACCGATAAGAATGCCGTACCACCACTTACCTTTGTTGGTAAATGAAGCCGATACTGGGTCGGTTGCCATGAAGAACATACCGAATGCAAAACCACCTAAAACTAGGTGCCAGTGCCATGGCATGCTGAACATTGCGTTAGTATCAGAACCGATCACATTGAACAGTGTCGATACCACGATCATACCGATCATTACGCCGGCAATGATGCGCCAAGATGCGATTCGCATGTAAACGATCATTGCTGCACCGATAAGCAGTGCAAGCGTAGAAACTTCGCCGATTGAACCAGGGATGTTACCGATGAACGCGTCTAGCCACGTGATTGGCGCGCCAGTCACTGTGTTTACTAGTGCACTGTTGCCGCCTTGAGCCCACTGGCTTAGCGCAGTTGCACCAGAGAAGCCGTCTGCTGCTGTCCACACTACGTCACCCGAGATTTGTGCTGGGTAAGCGAAGAATAGGAAAGCACGACCTGCTAACGCTGGGTTCAGGAAGTTACGACCAGTACCACCAAAGATCTCTTTAGCAACCACAACACCAAAGGTAATACCTAGCGCTGCTTGCCATAGAGGTAGCGTTGGAGGAACGATCAATGCGAAAAGGATCGAGGTTACGAAGAAACCTTCGTTAACTTCGTGCTTACGCACCATACAGAATAGCACTTCCCAGAAACCACCAACGAGGAATACCGTTGCGTAGATTGGTAGGAAGTAGGTTGCACCTAGCAACATCTTACTACCCCAGCTTGCGTCAGCAGAAATCGTTCCGCCCAGCATCTCGGTTAGCCAGTAGTGCCAGTTACCTGCAATGATTTGTACCAGTTGATCACCAGCGTACATGTAGTTTAGAGCCGCGATAGCTTGGCCACCAGCGTTGTACATACCCCAGAACATTGCTGGGAACACTGCAAACCAAACCATGATCATGATGCGTTTTAGGTCAACGCTATCACGAACGTGTGAGCTCTTTTTCGTCACCAAACCTGGCGTGTAGAATAGCGTTGCCGCAGCTTCGTACAGAGCAAACCATTTTTCGTGTTTGCCGCCTGGTTCAAAGTGGTGTTCGATGTCTTCAAGAAACTTCTTAAGGCCCATGAAACTTACCCTTCCTTCTCAATTGTATTCAGGCAGTCACGCAGCAGTTGACCGTACTCGTATTTACCTGGGCATACAAAGGTACACAATGCTAGATCTTCTTCATCCAGTTCTAGCGCACCCAGTGCTTGAGCACTGTCAGTATCGCCTGCACATAGATCGCGAAGCAGCAGAGTCGGTTCCATATCAAGAGGCACTACACGCTCGTAGTTACCGATTGGAACCATTGCACGATCACTACCGTTTGTGGTGGTTGTCATATTGAACAACTGACCTTTAAACAAGTGACCAAGGAAAGAACGGGTTACAGAGAACTTGTTCTTACCAGGCGTAGCCCAGCCAAACAGTTCTTTGTCACGACCTTCACGCAGAACAGAAACCTGCAGGTGGTAACGACCCAAGTAAGCGTGAGGACCTGTGGCATGAGTACCAGTCAGTACTGAACCAGAAATCACACGAACTTCGCCTGGCATCATTTCGCTGTCGGTTAGCTCATCCAAGCTTGCACCCATGATGGTACGAACTAGACGAGGGTTATTCACAACAGGACCCGCTAGAGAAACAACACGGTCAGTGAAAAGTTCACCAGTTAGGAACAACTGACCAAACGCAATCACGTCTTGGTAGTTGATGCTCCATGCCACGTTGCTTGCATTCACTGGGTATAGGAAATGCATGTGGGTACCCGCTAGACCAGCTGGGTGTGGGCCGTCAAATACGTGCTCTTCCACATTAGACTGAGAAGAACGAGGTAAGCTCGTACCAGATTTACAAACGTAAACCTTCTCTTCTGTTAGGGCTGAAAGCACATCCAAACCAGCAACAAACGCTTCCGCTTGTTCATTGATGATCAACTCTGGCTTCGCTGCCAATGGATTAGTATCCATTGCGGTAACGAAAATCGCTTTAGTTGTCGATTCAATTGCTGGAACCTTGCTGAACGGACGAGTACGTAGAGCGGTCCAAAGGCCAGATTCAACCAACTGAGTTTTGATCACTTCGCGATCAAGACCTGCTAGTTGAGAGGCTTCAAACTTATCAAAGGTCACTTGCTCGTCGCCTGCGGCTTCAATCACTACAGATTGAAGTACACGCTTCGCGCCACGATTCACTTCGATAACTTTACCACTCACTGGAGAAGTAAATTTCACGCCTGGGTTCTTTTTGTCTTCAAAAAGAACTTGGGCTTTCTTCACTTCATCACCAACGCGAACATGCATCGTAGGACGCATGCCAACGTACTCTTCGCCAAGCAAGGCGACTTTTGTGATGGATTTACCATCATTAATCACCTGGGAAGGAGCTCCTGCGATAGGAAGGTCCAAACCCTTCTTTATTGTAATCATACGCACTTGCACTACTTTTATCGGGAAAAAGATTCTTTATGATTGCGTAACTTTTAGACACGACATCAGTGTCCGGTTTTGGCGATGTTTTAAACGCCAAAATCGCAACATCCTATTAAAAATCGCTTCACAGTTTAGTGGAGAGATTTATCAGGTGCGATAGTTTAGCATCTTTTCCAAACGCGATGCCATGACCAATAAACGCATTAGCCGTATTATTTGGAAAGAATTGATAGATATAGGCTAACTATTGTTCATAACTTTGACACGTCGCACAAATGGCCCAAAACCATCGTGCCAGATGAATAGGTGAGATTCATAGTTTGAAACATCCTATTCATTCTGTTCATTTGTTGAAACAGTGTTAACGCATTTCTTAACCAAATTTGTCACGCAATTTGTCGGTTTTGTACACATAGAAAAAAAGATGGCTTGACCATCTTTTTGAATAGAATAACTGAAAATTTAACACTTCAGGTTAGAAATTGCTCAGTGGTTGGTACCACCCATACACATTGGGCTATCTGGCGCGCCATCTCGCTGTAGCTTCCATTCCTGATCAGTATAGGTATGAATCGCCAAAGCGTGGATGTTATTTTCCAGCTCATTCGCCAATGCTTGATTCACTAAACGATGTCTGGCGATCAATCTTTTACCTTCAAAAAGATCGCTCACCACAATCACCTTGAAGTGACTTTCCGAACCCGGTGGTACATTGTGCATGTAGCTCTCATTCACCACACTCAAGTGACTAGGTTCAAATGTATTGTGTAATTTTGTCTCTATGATTTCTTGAATCATATTCAAACCCTCTCTACTCACCGACTTAAAAAGTATAAGTCGAACCAACGTGAAATTTCTTACACACACTTAAATAACAGCCATCATTCTAACAATGTCTCACTACTTAGACGAAGATCCCTGAGTGTTTTTTGCTAGCTGTGCCTATCTTGTTTGCTATCCTTCTGCGAGAATATCGTTAAAACTCAATGAAACAAACACCATTGTATGAAAACCGAACTCAATCTCTTTGACCGACAACTCACCCTATTCAGATACCCAAACAACGCCAATGAAACCCTGCAAGCATGGGACGCGGGCGATGAATACTTGATCAATTATGTGGAAGAGTTGGCCTTAGACACCCCACAGAATATTCTTATCCTGAACGATCACTTCGGCGCTCTATCATGCTGGTTTTCTGCTCAACACCAAGTCACTATGATGAGCGATTCTTTTATCTCTCAGCAAGGGACAAAAGAAAATTTACAACGAAATCAATGCCGTGAAGTAAAGCTACTGACAACGCTAGACGCAATTCCAGTAGAGACCAATTTGGTGTTATTTCAACTTCCCAAAAACAACCGTCATTTGACTTGGCAGTTAACTCAATTGCGGAAAACGCTCTCACCAGACGTCCCAGTGGTCGCCGTGAATAAAGCCAAAGAAATCCATACCTCAACCCTCAAACTGTTTGAAAAGTACCTAGGGACCACAAAAACCTCCCTTGCTTGGAAAAAACATCGTCTCGTTTTTTGCCAAGCAGACTGTGCGCAAATGAATGACATCAGCCCAGTGACTCGTTGGAATGTTGAAGAACACAAGATGACACTCAACAACTTGCCAAACGTCTATTCTGGTGAGAGTCTCGATTTGGGCGCGCGTTTTATGCTCGAGCACATCCCGCAAGATGAGAACCTCAAGCACATTATCGATTTAGGCTGCGGTAACGGGGTGTTATCCGTCAAAGCCGCGCAGCTCAACCCGAAGGCGAAGTTAACCTTGGTGGATGAAAGCTACATGGCCATTGAGTCCGCTCGCCTCAATTTACAAGAAAATGTCACAGTGCCAATAGATGCTGAGTATATTGCCAATAACTGTTTGGACGGGTTTGCTGGCGAGATCGCCGATCTGATTTTATGCAACCCCCCTTTCCATCAACAACAAGCGATCACGGATCACATTGCTTGGCAGATGTTTTGCGACTCCAAACGCGTCCTTAAAAGAGGGGGAAAACTGCAGGTGATTGGTAATCGCCACCTTGGTTATGATGGCAAACTCAAACGCCTTTATGGTGACAAGAATGTGAAATTAGTCGCTTCTAATAGTAAGTTTGTGATTTTACAGGCAACTAAATAGCCTGCTAGTTTTAATTAAAGACAATCTTCACTTTAATATACGTTTACGTACAGCCTCTGCTGCTAGAAAAGGAATATACGATGAAAAAATTGGTTTTAGCTGCGTCTATCGCACTACTTTCTGCTTGTTCAGCCCCTCAACCAGAACAACTTAATCTTGCACCAACCGCAACGTTAAGCACAAATCCAATGGTGCAGAACAAAACGTACAGCATGACCAGTAAAGATGTACGTGCAGCGCAGTACGTAGCGCTGATCGACAGTGGCCGTTCGAACATCCTACCGCTACACGCTAAACAAAACATGCGCATTACGCTTGAAACCTTGCTGCAGCAGCAGTTCGCGTCACAAGGCTACAAAGCAGATTTAAACAGCAACAACCTGATCAGTCTTGAAGTTCAAGAAGCATTGGTCAATGTAAAGCATTCCGTAATGGAAAACGAAATGGACGCAAAAGTGATTCTAGAAGTCACCGCAGAAACACCCAAAGGAAAGCTAGTCAAAACCTATAACGGTGCAGCAAGCCGCAGTGGCATGTTAAGTGCCTCAGATCAAGAAGTGGAAAAAGTGCTAAATGACGTGATCACATTGGTACTTGCTGAGATTGCCAATGACCAAGAACTGCAAAGCTACATGAAGGAACGTTTCTAATGCTCAAAGTTATCTGTGCTTCACTCGTACTCACGAGTAGCCTCGCCTTGGCTGGGCCAAAAGTTGAATTCGAAACCTCTCTGGGGAATTTCACTGTTGAGTTAAATGAAGAAAAAGCGCCGATTAGCGTCGAAAACTTCGTAAAATACGTGAAAGATGGCAGTTACGTAGGTTCTCAATTTCACCGTGTCATTCCAGGTTTTATGGCACAAGGTGGTGGCTTTGATGAGAAAATGAATCGTCTACCCAGTTACGCACCAATCAAGAACGAAGCAAGTAATGGTCTGAAGAACGTGACGGGCTCTATCGCAATGGCTCGAACTCAAGATCCTAACTCCGCGACACGACAATTCTTTATCAACTTGGTGGATAACGAGTTTCTCGACTATGACCTACAACCTCCAGGTTACGCCGTTTTTGGTCAAGTCACCGAAGGGTTTGACGTCATTCAACAGATGGCGAGCAAGCCGACAAAAAGCCAAGGCTACATGAGAGATATTCCCGTGGAACCTATCGTGATCACCAAAGCCACACTGCTCCCATAAATATCCTCGCCCTTTGCAATGCAAGGGGCGTATTCTACTAACTACAAGGATAGGTTATGTCTTCATCACCAACAGTTTCATGGCGTGAAACTGTACAAAGTTATCTTGATCGACGCTTGCTATGGGTTTTTATGCTGGGCTGTTCCAGTGGTTTCCCGTGGGTGCTCATTGGCTCAAACATGTCTGGCTGGCTAAAAGATGCGGGGTTGACGCGTGCTGCTATTGGCTACTTTGGCAGTGTCTTTGCTGTGTACGCCATTAACTTTCTTTGGGCACCTTTGGTAGACCGAGTAAAGCTTCCTTTACTTCATCGCTCTTTGGGTCAACGCCGCAGTTGGATATTTCTCTGCCAATCCTTTGTACTGATTTGTACTTTGTTGATCGCGGGAGTCAATCCGGCCAACAATCTCATGCTGACGTCAGCACTTGCACTTGGCATCGCCATCGCGTCAGCAACACAGGATATCGCTATCGACGCTTTCCGTATCGATACCTTCCCGAAATCCGATTCATCCAAACTGCCACAAGCATCGGCGATGGCCGTTATTGGTTGGTGGACGGGTTACTCTTTACCGGGTTACCTCGCCTTTATCAACGCCGATTCAATCGGCTGGAACGGCGTGTATTATGGCATGGCGGCCATTGTCGCGCTCTTGATGATTTTTACGTTACTGGTTGGCGAGCCAACCACACGCCGAGAGCAATTGCAACAAGAGGCCGAACAGCGCCACAACCAATTGGTGGGTTCCAAAGTGGTCGCATGGTTGACGGTCACCGTGGTCGAGCCTTTCCTTGATTTCTTCAAGCGCAATGGCGTCCGAGTGGCACTGACTCTACTGCTCTTTGTCTTCTTGTTTAAGATTGGTGAAGCGTTCTTAGGCCGAATGTCGATTACGTTCTATAAAGAAGTGGGCTTTAGCAACGAACAAATTGGCTATTACTCTAAGTTGTTGGGCTGGGGCATCACCATCTTCTTTACGCTGGTTGGTAGTATGATCAACGTGAAGTTTGGCATTGTTCGCGGTCTAATGATCGGCGGCATCGCCATGGCAGCCAGTAACTTGATGTTCGCTTGGATGGCAGAAGTTGGTCCGAATGAAAACCTGTTCTTGGCGACGTTGATTGTCGACAACTTTACCTCTGCGTTTTCAACCGTTGCGTTTGTCTCCTTCTTAACCATGGTGACCGGGCAAGCCTTCTCGGCAACGCAGTACGCTCTGCTGGCATCGCTCGGTAACTTTGGTCGAACGACCTTAGCCTCCTTTAGTGGTGAGTTGGTTGACTACTTGGACAACTGGTCTGTGTTCTTTGTTATTACGGCTCTGATGGTTATCCCAAGCTTGATCATGCTCTATTCGCTGCGTCATTACTTCCACGATTTGCTTGAAAAAGCGAGAAAGGAATCGAGCGAAGAAGAGCCAAAACCTCACGACAACATCGACGCACCACAAAGTTAAAGCCACTTCGTGTGCGTGGTTCCTTCACGAAAAAGGCTTGCATTGGCAAGCCTTTTCTCGTTTGATGCATTCTCATTTTGAAGGCAGCGCTGTTCTTCTCTGGTTAAGGGTAAAGTCCTTTACCAAACAAATTAAAGACTCTGGCCACCCCTTGGGTAAAAATCAGTGGGTCTGTCAGCACGGTTAGGCACAAGCAACCTTCCCCAGTTTTGGTTTTAGGACTGTGCTTCACACTGGCGTCACGCTGCATGAAATCACCCTGCTGATATTCACCATCTTCATCACTAAAACTGCCATGCAGCACCAGCGTCGTTTCCAACCCTTTATGGGTGTGTTGCGGGATCTGAACACCTTCGCTGATGTACATCAGATTCACTCTTGCCTCTTCACCAAAGTCCAGTTGTGAACTGAACACCTTGCCACCGTAGCTGCGCCATTCCGACATCAGGTCTGCATAGCGGCAAAGTGTCTGTGGAAGAACAAAACGTTTCCCCTTCACCTCAATGTGTCTCGGTTCGTAGACCTCTCGTGCATCTTCTTTCACATCACTTTGAACAATGTCATCAAACATCGCATCAAACAGCGACAGAGCACTCATTTCATCTTGCTTCTCAGAAGCAAAATGTTGCGCTTGCTCGCCTTCAAATTGAGCAACCAGATCTCGACAATCAGGGCAAACTTCTAGATGCGTTGCAACGACTAAACCAGAGACAGCATCAATTTCTCCACTTGCGTACGCCTGTAGCAACATGTTGTTAGGATGTGTACTCATAATTTATCCGCCTGCATTGTGTGTCTAAGCTTTTCTACTGCCAATCTCAATCGTGATTTAACGGTACCTAAAGGAATGTCGAACATTTCAGCAACCTGCTGGTGGGGTAAGTCTTCTATATAAACAGCCTGCAGAACATCTCGCTGGGCCTTGGGTAAACAATCCAAAAAACGCATAACCTGCTCTTTGAGCATGTCTTGCTCTGGGCTATAGCGTTCAACAAGATCTAAAGGATAGTAATCTGACGGCCAAATATCGTCCGCGTGAATGTGCAAATCCTTACCGCGCTGCTTCCTAAGTAAGTCAAAGCACAGATTACGGATGATGGTGTAGACCCAAGTCGACAGCGCACTTTTCTCAGAGTCAAACAGATGCGCTTTATGCCACACTGTTGTCATGGTTTCCTGCACCATTTCCATGGCAACTTGCTCATTGCCAACATGTTTAAACGCAAACTGTTTTAACTTGGGCGCAAAGTGTTGAAACACGACGGCAAATGCTTGCTTGTCTTTGTCTTTCACTTTCGCCATGCACTCGGCCCAGTCTTGCTTAGACATCGAGCTAGGGCTGTTCGCTACCGGAGTCCGCATAACTTATCCTTTTTGTCGCCGACTTTACTTAAACTTACCCTGATACGTATTCCACAGAAAAACGATCATCAGATCCTACAAATTATTTGCCATTTAATTCAGTTTAGCCTTTCCCTCGCCTGAAGACTTCTCGACTACTTCAGACAAAAAGCGCATCGCCGCATCACAGTTTTGCGTTCCTGCCAAATGGTCAAATTGTTTGACTGAGAGCGGTAATATCTCAAGCCAACGTCTTGCCACCCAATTGGCGTCTTGGTAGTCACTTTCAGGATACAGCTCACCAAGCTCTGGAAATTGACGGTGGACCAGCTGTAATTGGTCGCCAATGTATTTCTGAGGGGCCTTGAGCTCAATGGTTGGCCACTGTGTCAATTGCTCCACCGAAGCTATGCGCAGGCCATCTTCCTCAACACGGACTTGTTTGATGGTGAAGCGTTGTAATCCCAACACCGTAATCCCCAGCAATCCATCCGACAATGAATCAAAATCAATAATTTTGACTTCTGTACCAAGCGACGACAACCGGCTTGCCCCACCACTACTATCGACCAAGCACATACCAAAGCTGATATTTTGTTCACAGCACTGCTTCACCATTCGTTGGTATCTAGGTTCAAAAATACGAAGTTTCATTTTTCCATCCGGCAAAACCGTCGAACTTAACGGAAAAAGCATTAACTCTCTCATAATCACCCCGCTTAAAAATCACGCTACTTTATACGCGCAAACCTTTACCTAGATCACATTCCCTCCACGCATTAACAAATTACATACAGCTCTCAGTTTCAACAAAATCACAAATGCATCTAGATTTATAGCAAAAGAAAAGTTCCCAACTTTCGATTCAAAAGGAGATCTACATCACTCAAATTGATGAAAAATTGCACTCAAGTCACTTTTATTTGCGATTTAAATCGCTATGATGCGCGCAAATCGGATAACACGTAGCGCAAGGATTAGCGTCTAAACACCGTTACAAATATAGAGAGTTCCCCTTATGCGTAAATCACTATTAACTCTTGGTCTGTTAGCAGCAACTTCAGCACCAGTAATGGCCGCTGACTACTCAGATGGCGATATCCACAAAAACGATTACAAGTGGATGCAATTTAACCTAATGGCTGCAATCGATGAGCTGCCAGGTGAATCTTCACATGATTACCTAGAGATGGAATTTGGTGGTCGCTCTGGTATTTTCGACCTATATGGCTACGTTGATGTGTTCAACCTTGCGTCAGACAAAGGCAGTGATAAAGCTGGCGATCCTAAGATCTTCATGAAGTTTGCTCCACGTATGTCTATTGATGGCCTGACAGGTAAAGACCTATCTTTCGGTCCAGTTCAAGAATTATACGTTGCAACTCTATTTGAGTGGGACGGTACTGATTACAAAACTAACCCGTTTTCTGTAAACAACCAAAAAGTTGGTCTTGGTTCTGATGTGATGGTTCCATGGTTAGGCAAAATCGGTCTAAACCTTTACGGTACTTACGATGGCAACCGCAAAGATTGGAACGGTTTCCAAATTTCGACCAACTGGTTTAAACCTTTCTACTTCTTCGAAAACGGTTCTTTCATTTCTTACCAAGGTTACATTGACTACCAATTTGGCTTGAAGTCTGAGTACTCAACTGCAAGCAGTGGCGGTGCAATGTTTAACGGTATCTACTGGCACTCAGATCGCTTTGCTGTAGGTTACGGCCTTAAAGGTTACAAAGATGTTTACGGTATCAAAGACACTGACGGATTCAAGTCAACTGGCTTTGGTCACTACGTAGCAGTGACTTACAAGTTCTAATTGAACCTCCTAAGTTCTGTATAAATGGCGCCTGTTGGCGCCATTTTTATTTGCTTTCCTTATTTCCCTCATTATCCTTGCAGCAAACCTTATTACTGAGAGTGTTTGGTGAATATCCTCATTTTAGGCCCGGGAGCCGTTGGCTCACTTTGGGCGACAAAACTCAAACTCGCAGGGCACAATGTTACATTGTGGGGAAGACGCGATATACCTGAGCAGCCGTTGCAACTAGATGACTCATCAGTCATGACGTTTAAACATCGTCACCAACCCTCTTTGCAAAGTGCTGATCTCATCTTGGTCACAGTGAAAGCATGGCAGGTGATGGCAGCGATTGAGCCTTTATTGCCACACATCCACTCAGATACCATCATCCTGCTGATGCACAACGGCATGGGAACCGCATCTCAGGTTGAAGAGAAGCTCGCGCACAACCCAATCGTTGTCGCAACCACCACTCATGGCGCGTATAAGCCCCATTCACAGCAGGTCTTACACACCGGACAAGGCATCACGCAGTTGGGTGGTTTTAATGCACAAGGTGCGCAATGCGAGTTCCTTCAAGCGGTGCTCGATCACGCCTTACCGTCTGTCACATGGAATCCCAATATCCAACAGGCACTTTGGACCAAACTGGCCATCAACTGTGCCATCAACCCGTTAACAGCGATTCATCAATGTAAAAATGGCGAGCTGGCCGATGAGAGGTTTCATCAACGGCTTGAGCGCATCACTCAAGAGTTGGTCGACGTTATGGTCAAAGAAGGGATCGAGGTTACTTTCGATACCTTACAGAAAACCATCATGAACGTGATTCATGCAACGGCGGAAAACTATTCCTCGATGCACCAAGATGTTTTCCATCAACGCCGCACTGAAATCGACTTTATCACTGGATATTTGTTGCAAGCGGCGCATAAACACCAGATTGATGCAGCGGAAAACGCTAAACTTTATCAACACATCAAACAGATTGAACAAAGCTGGACAGAACAATGAAGAAAAAAATCTTAGTGCCTATTGCTTGCGGTACCGAGGAGATGGAAGCGGTAACGGTCATCGATATGATGGCGCGAGCAGGTTATGAAGTCACGGTCGCCAGTGCCGATTTTGATGGCAAGCTGACCCTAACAGCCTCTCGTGGCGTTATCCTCGGCGCACAATGTCGCTTGGTGGATGTGGCCGATGAACAGTTCGACGTCATTGTTCTCTCCGGCGGTGTCGCGGGAGCGGAAACCTTCCGCGATAGCCCAATTCTGATTGAGATGTTAAAACAGCATATGTATGAAGGAAAACTGGTCGCTGCCATTTGCGCCGCCCCCGCACTGGTTTTGCAACATCACAATCTCTACCCTCAAGCCATCATGACTTGCCATCCGAACTTTATGTCTCATATTGCCGAGCAAAACTGGCGTCCTAAGCGCGTTACTTACGATGTGAACCACAATCTTCTTACCAGTCAAGGGCCCGGCACTGCGCTGGAATTTGCGATGGAAATTATCATCTTACTTTCTGGCAAACAGCACGCGCGCCAAGTGGCAGAACCTATGGTGACAGTGCCTGTACTCAACTACCACAAATTGAGTGATGAGTAATGTTTGACGTTCAAGCCATTCGCCAACAATTTCCTGCATTGGCGCAACAAGTTAATCAAAATGAGCTGGTCTACTTAGATAGTGCGGCGACAACACAAAAGCCGCAGTGCGTGATTGACGCAATCACCCAGTATTACAGCAGCCAAAATGCAAACGTTCACCGCGGCAGCCACAGTTTGACCGCCAGTGCGACCAGCCAATTTGAGGCCGCCCGCGAATGCGTCGCTCATTTTATTGGCGCACAAAGCAGTAAAGAGATTATTTGGACACGTGGCGCAACCGAAGCGCTCAATTTGATTGCTCAAACTTACGCCCGAAGCACCCTTCAAGTTGGCGATGAAATTCTCGTCGGCGAAATGGAGCATCACGCCAATATTGTACCTTGGCAAATGGTAGCTGAGCAGACGGGCGCCAAAGTGGTCAAAATCCCCATGACCGCAGACTGTCAGTTGGACATTGAATCGCTTAAAACACTGATGAATGAGCGGGTTAAGATTGTTGCGGTGGCTCAAACCACCAACGTCACGGCCACTCGTCAACCCATCGAGTCCATCATCGAGTTGGCCCATCAACACGGCGCCATTGTGGTGGTGGACGGCGCTCAAGGCATCGTTCACGAACCTGTCGATATGCGCACATTGGACGCCGATTTCTATGTATTTTCCGGCCACAAACTCTATGCGCCCGCTGGAATTGGCGTGCTTTACGGCAAACTGGCGCTGCTGGAAGCCATGCCACCATGGCATGGAGGCGGTAAGATGGTGGAAAAAGTGTCGTTTGAGAAAACCACCTTTTCAGCTCTACCGGGGAAGTTCGAAGCAGGGACACCCAATGTCGCGGGTGCCATTGCGCTTGCTAAGGCAATAGAGTGGTATCAAGGTTTTGCTCGAGACGAGGTGGAAGCGCACTTGCACCAACTTCAATCGGCCACATTTCGAGCACTCAGTGGGATGGAGGATATCCGTGTGATCGGATACCAAAATAACGCTTCGGTGATTACTTTTGTCATGGATGGCGTTCACCATCAAGACATTGCAACGCTGCTCGATCAGCAGGGTATCGCCGTGCGAGCGGGCCATCACTGCGCCCATCCTCTCATGGATGCGTTAGGTGTCAAAGGCACCGTCCGAGTCTCTTTCGCCATTTATAACACCATGGAAGATGTGGAGAAGTTGATTGCTGCGTTAGAGAAAGCGGTGGATATGCTTTAAAGAAAATAGGCTTAGATTTTCAATGTCTTGGCCTGTTTTTCTTCACTGATGTTTTTCACCTCACGTTGGGACTCTCCATCTCCTCCATTCGCTGTCAAATGGATCCCCGCGTTCGCGAGGATGACGAGCAAAAGCGAGGCGAGTAAGCACAAGCGAGGGCAGTAATAAATTTTGCCACTGTCTCTATCCGTCATTCCCGCGCAGGCGGGAATCCATTCCTCAGCATGCGCTGAACGCACGCTTTTCATTGGTTTAATCGATTCAAAAACATCCATTCGCTTTAAGATGGATCCCCGCGTTCGCAAGGATAACGAGCAAGAGCCAAGGGCGGTAAGAAATTTCGCCACTTTCGATATCCGTCATTCCCGCGCAGGCGGGAATCCATTCCTCAGCAWRCGCTGAACGCACKCTTTTCGTTGGTTTAATCGATTCAAAACATACCTCTCTCGCTTTAAGTATGGATCCCCCGCGTTCGCGAGGATGACGAGCAAAAGCGAGGCGAGYAAGCACAAGCGAGGGCAGTMAGAAATTTTGCCACTGTCTACATTCGTTATTCCCGCGCAGGAGGGAGTCCATTCCTCAGCAAGCGTGAACGCACTCTTTTCGTTGATTTAATCGGTTCAAAAACATCCATTCGCTTTAAGATGGATCCCCGCGTTCGCAAGAATGACAAACCAAATGAGAAACGTCAGAAAAGCAAAAGTGGTGAGAAATAATAAAGAAAAGGAAACGCTGGAAGAAATCAGAATTGTCAGCACAGCACATCAGCGTGCGAAAACCAACATGGATGCTCGCTACGCCCTCCGGGACGTAAACTAGCTCGCGATATTCTTAATCTGCTC